>WAQG01000088.1 GCA_015520395.1 Candidatus Geoarchaeota archaeon | reverse complement strand
GATACCTCATTTCTACCCGGGCGACGTAGAGGGGCGGGTGAGGGTTTGTGGGATGGAGGTCGCCGAGCATGAAACCTTCGAGCTTGCCCGTTGTGTTGGCCTCGTCTTCCAGGATCCCGAGAACCAGATGCTGACCCTTAGTGTTGAGAGGGAGATAGCTTTTGGCCTTAGATATATGGGCCTGCCGAGGGAGGAGATATGGAGGAGGGTTGATTGGATATTGGAGGCCATGGGAATAGAGGGCCTAAGGTTTAAGCCTCCAAATGAGCTTAGCGGCGGGGAGCAACAGAAGGTTGCTATCGCCTCACTTCTTGCCATGAGGCCCAGGGTACTCGCGTTGGACGAGCCCCTAAGTAATCTCGATCCTATGAGCAGCGTTTCTATAGTTAGGCTTCTGAAGAAGCTGCATGAGGAGCTTAAGCTAACCATCGTCATTGCTGAACATAGGCTGGATCTCCTGGCGCCCATAGCCACAAGGATCATCTTGATGAATGAGGGGAGGATTGTCGAGGAGGGCAAGCCTAGAGCGGTGCTTGCAGGGGAGACAGCCCCATCCATAGGGGTCGGCGTCCCCCAGGTGGTTAGGATATGGAGAGCCCTTAGGAGGAGGGGCTATTTGAGGAACTATCCTGAGCCTCCCTTAACGGTCTCAGAGCTGATCTCGATGCTGGAGGGGTGAGGGGTGGGAGAGCCGGTAATAGAGGTGCATGATCTCTGGTTCACTTACCCCTCGGGCGTAACGGCCCTGAGGGGCGTCAGCATGAGGATCCATAGGGGAGAGCTGGTGGCGATCGTGGGTGAGAATGGGGCTGGGAAGACCACCCTTGTAAAGCACTTCATAGGGCTTTTAAAGCCTGAGAGGGGCTACGTGAAGGTCTTCGGGATGGATACCAGGGAGGTGAGCGTTGCCACCCTTGCCATGAGGGTCGGATTCGTCTTTCAGAACCCCGATTACCAGCTTTTTGCTGAGACCGTCTGGGATGAGGTCGCCTTCGCCCTTAAAAACTTTGGTTTCAGCGAAGAAGAGGTTGAGCGCAGGGTTTCTGGGATTCTAAGGCGCCTTGACCTTGAAAGGTACAGGGACAAGTCGCCGCTCTCGCTGAGTGGAGGTGAGCGGAAAAGGGTTGCATTGGCGTCGGTGCTTTGCTATGACCCAGAGGTCATAGTCTTCGATGAACCCACGATAGGTCAGGATTATAGGCAGAAGTCTAGGATTGCCTCGATGCTTAAGAAGTTTGTGGCCGAGGGCAGGACTGTGGTTGTGGTCACCCATGACATGGAGTTTGTCGCTGAGCATGTGCCCAGAACGATCGTTATGGCTAAGGGAAGGGTTATAATCGATGCATCTACGAGGGATGTTTTTGCAAATAGAGTCCTGCTTGAAGCCGCCTCGCTCTACCCCACACAAACCGTCGAAGTTGGGCTGAAATTGGGCATTTCGCCCCCACCCCTAACAGTAGAGGAGCTTGTAGAAGCCCTGGTTTCTAGGAGGTTCGCTCCATGATACCACAGGAGCTCCTGGTTTTTAAGAAGGGGCGGACGGTTGTCCACAGGCTCACTCCCAGAACCAAAATGTATTTTGCAGCCGTCTTTACTATTTTAGCATTAATAAGGATGGATCTCCCCTACATGGTGGTCGTGTTTCTGGCAACCCTAATCCCGCTGGCCCTGGCTAGGATAGTGAGGGTCTGGCTGAAGTCCCTTAAAACGCTAGCCTTTTTTATCGCCGTCGTCTTCCTGTTCAATTATTTATTCACCTGGGATCTCGACCTTTCGCTCTCGATGGTCTTAAGGCTACTGATACTCGTGAATGTTTTCATGGCATTTATGAGGACGACCATGCCCGACGACCTCGCCCAAACCCTCTATGAGCTGGGCATCCCCCACGACTTTGTCCTGGCATTCACAATGTCCCTAAGGTTTATCCCCACAATAATGCGGGATGCACAGAACATAATCGATGCCCAGAGGGCCCGGGGGCTTGAAACCGAGAAGGGGAACCCCATTAAGAGGGCTAAAAACTACATCCCAATACTCGTCCCCCTTATAGTCAACGCCGTGCGTCGGGCAAGGCTTGTTGCCGAGGCCATGGAGTCCCGCGGCTTTGGGGCCACGGACAAGCCGACCAGCCTCTACGAGATAAAGGCCACAAAAAATGACTGGGCAGTTGCCATTCTAGTGACGTTAGCTCTTGCACTGGCCATCTACCTCACCTACATTAACCCGTTTTACCCGCCCCTCTCACTCAATAAAATCTTGTCAAACCTGTCTCCACGTTAAGTTTATCTTCCATGCACGGGACTCAAGCCTGATGAAGGATGCCCACCAAAATACTAGACAACCTTTACTGCATTGACCCCCGGCCGGGAAACGTTGTGGTGGGATTCATCTGCAGCTACCTTCTCATTTCTGGGGGTGAGGCCGCCATAATAGAGCCTGGCCCTGACGCAGGCGTAGAGAATGTCGTCGCAGAGTTAAGGGAGATGGGGTTCGATGATAAGGTAAAGTACGTTATTGCCACCCACATACACCT
>WAQG01000087.1 GCA_015520395.1 Candidatus Geoarchaeota archaeon | reverse complement strand
GTTTTATGGAGCAGTTTTGCAGCCCCTACTCCCCAGCAGCCTCCCGATAAGGTATGTCAGGAGGCTCAGCCCCGCCCAGTACGCAAAGGTGTAAAGTATGGTGAAGCTCCATAACGATGGCATCCAGACACAGAGCGGGTACACAGGGTTCCCCTGGGGGAGCCTGTGAATCATGGCTGGATCTGGGCAGAACGGGTATCCCAGGGCGCCGTATATCCTATCCACCATTGGCGCGACTGCCCATGTCCAGGCTTCTGCAGTCTTCACCAAAAATGGATTTACCGATTCAGGGAATATCTCGATGCCTTCAGCCATGGCTCTGGCAATGATGATCATAACCACAAAGGCCTCTATCAATGGAAGGTTCTTGTAGTACGGTTTGACGAACTCGCGATCCAGCTCCCTGAACAGCCGGTCAAAATACTTCCTCAATCCTCACACCCCACAAGCCTAACAATCTCATCAACAAACTCATGCACGCTCTTTCCAAGGAACATCGCGTAAAGCGCCAGGCCATCTATCATAGCCATCACAAGAACGGCCAGACCATCAGGATTCCGGGCACCACACCTCTCAAGCAACCCCCTAATAGCCTCTAAGCCCTCATCGTAAAGCCTTTCAGCTAATTCACTCCTACCAGAGTACATCTCCTTCTCAAGAACATACTGCAAGAACCTGGACATGCCCGGCGACCTCTCCGCAACCTCCAGGGCCCTTTTCAAATAGTCGCGAAGACTATTGGCCCTAATCCTGAAATACCTATCAACAATGTGAAGGGCTAGCGCCCTCTCCAAACCCTCCTTAGTCCTGAAATAATAGAAAACCAGGCCCGTCGAAACCCCCGCCCTCTGGGCAACCTCCTCAACGCTCACCTCACATGGGGGCCTCGATGAATACACCTCCAACGCAGCTTCCAGGATCTTTTCCCTCATCCTATTAATTGATTGGTCAGTCAAACGATATAAAATATCTCTTTTTACACTGGGCTGCCCTGACCCTTGGGAATCTCCTTTATATGGAGGTCGAGCTGCGGGAATGGTATCTTCACCCCAGGCCTATCCAACGCGGACTTCGCCATCCTGAGTATCGACATGTAGGTGTCGAACCACACCTGGGTGGGCGCCCACCCCCTTACCTCAAGTATTATTGCTGAATCGCCATACTCTACCACGAGGACCTGGGGGCCCGGGTTGACTAAAACCATTGGGTGCTCCTCCATGAGCTTTAGGAGCGCCTGGCGGGCCTTCTCGATGTCGGAGTCGTATGAGATCCCTATCTTGAATCTGAATCGTCTGGCCACGCTCCTTGAGTAGTTGGTTATGTCGGAGTTGAAGAGCTTGTCGTTTGGGAGTCTGACGAGAATACCGTCCCACGTCCTTATCTTGGTTGACATTATTGAGATGTCCTCAATCCTGCCGCCGTAGTCCATGATCTGAACCGCGTCGCCGACCTTGAAGGGGGCCTCGATGTAAAGGAATATGCCGCTCAGGAAGTTTGAGACAACGGTCTGTGACGCGAAGCCTATGACTATTCCGAGGATTCCGCCAGCTATGAGCAGGCCTGTCAGCTCTATGCCGAGGGGCGCCAGGGCTGCGAGGACTCCTAGAATTATAATTCCATAGACGACGAGTTTTTCAAGGGCTGTGTAAACGTGCAGGGGTATTCTCGGCTTTGCAACGCGCCTCATCCAGTACCTTATAAACAGCGCTATGGCTACTACGACTGCTATGGAGACCCCTACCATAAGGTAGGTAAGCAGGTTCCCGCCTAACATCGAGAGGAACTCCGAGAACTGAAGATCCACCATCACTCTACACCTCCCGTTCAATCACCCCAGTGACTCTGGCGATAAAGCCTGCAAGCCTCCCAGGGCCAACTATCCTGGGAAGCCTCCTCAAACCCTCAAGCGGCGGCCTAGCGGTGTTATCAGCCCTGAGCACACCTTCCTTTACCTTTCCGGATAACAGGTCGTAATAAACCCTTAGACCTTCACCAGCCTCAGCTATGTAAAGGTTTACATCCCTCATATCAAAGATCAGGCCCGAGACAACGTCGGGTTTTTCGACCTTCACCGTGACCTTCCCGAGGGCCTCAACGCCTGCATACCCCTCAGGGTCATCAATGAGCCTCGTTTTATACCATCTACAGATGAGGCCGTCGGCCGGGGTGCCGAAGACTGTGTGTTTTACCTTGAATGGAGACATGACTTTCAAGACCTTATCCCCGGCCAGCACGGCTACCTCATAGGGCATAGCCGCCCATATCTCCGTCGGCTCTTCAAACACGATGGGGGACTCGAAGGAAAGGTAGAGATGGGTCGCGACCCTTTTTGGAACATTCATTGGGAGCACCGGAACTATAAGGACACCTACATCCTCTGGAACCTCGAAACTCTGGGAGCTATATGGATCTCTAAGTCTCAAGGCGTTCCCGCTCCTCTCAGCTACAAACTCATTTAACCTTACCTCAGAGCCAACCTTTACGGGGATCATCGAGACCCCCTCCGAGAAACTAAGTTATCTAGGCTTAAATAGATTAAGACCTGGGTGGAGATTTTTCGCAGAGTCGGGCGATCTCCCGTGCTTAGAGGTCACCACTCCTTAACTGTTATGTAGATGTATATCGCTACTAGAGCTACCAGGTAGGCCGCCCCTACCAAAGTTATTGTTGAGTGCTTGTAAGGGCTGAGCCTAAGCACTTCCAGGTTGGCGACGTGGGCGATCAGCATTGAGAGGATTGAGGGGAGTATGCCCACGGCCATTACTCCTATCCTCAGCAACTTCCTGCTTCTGGTTGTTGGCCTGATTATGAGGGAGCCAGCGATCATCACTGGTGGAAGAAGCACCGAGAGGGGGAGGAGCTTAATGAGGCCTGAGACAACCCCATATCTCTCAGCAGTTGTTAGTATCGAGGCCTGAAACCTCCCTGGATATATGAGCACCGCCGCTGAGGAGATTAGCGAGAATGCAGCAACGAGGAGGGTGTAGCCCAGGGCCCTCGCGAAGCCCAGCTCCAATCTTGTGAAGAGGTGGAGGAGGATCAGGAAGTAAAGGATTGCGTATAGCGGGGCTGTTAGGAAGCCGCTTACGTAAAGGTTCGACGAGACGAGGATGCCATCCTCGGTCTTGAAGATTGCATATACCTGAACTGGGTAGAGTGTGGGGATTACGGGGGGCGAGCCCCTTATCCAGGGGAACCCGGCCATGGCTGGCCTCCAGTAAAGACCCATAAGCTCACCTTCTCCCTCAACGGCGACGTAGGAGACCGGCCAGAGCTCGGTCACCGATACCCTTGGCTCCTCGGGAGCCTCCCCACTGGAGACACGCTCAAAGAACCTCAGCACAGAGTTTAACAGCTCCTCCGGATCCTTCACGGTGTGCCTCGTATTTGCCATGAGGTAGACTACAGCATGGCCACGGTGTCTTTCAATAGTTTCTAAGAGCCCCTCTAATGGGAAGAACTCATCGTGGGTGGTATGAACTATATAGATGCTCGTCTCCCCGCCCCTCTCGGCAAGATATATAGGGTCCACGAACCCAAAATAACCTGACTCGATGGTGGCGCTCGGCGTGACTAGGGCGTTTGCAACACCTCCACACTGAACCATAAAGGTGAATCCGCCGGACGCTATAATTGGGGCTGCCGCCCTGACCCTGGGGTCGAGATAGGCAGCAGCATAGCTCGCTAATCCCCCCATAGAAACCCCCGTCACAAATATCCTCTTTTGGTCGACTTCGGGAAGGCCATAAAGCACTGAGACAGCCCTTACCGTGGATAAGTACACCTGATAAAGCAGTGAAGCTCGAGGGGACTCGAAATCAACCGGGGGCAGGAACCCGCCCTTACTTCTATATGCAAAACCGCTCTGCCCATGTCCAGCAGCATCAATGGCCAGTGAAACGTAGCCCCGGTATGCGGCCATCTTTGCCCAGGGCGTAACTTGGCTTCTGTTCCCCCATATTCCATGGACTAGAACTATGCCTGGAACCCCCTCCTTGATGTTGGTGGGCTTGTAGATCGTACCATATATCTGTATCGTCTCTTCACCAACCCTCAGCGGAAACCTTATTTCAATCTCTGTTAACTCGACCCCATTAAACACGGTTCTGCTGGATGATAGTCGCTCATAGCTTGTGTCGGAAATAGCCTTCGGGAGATCTTCATCCCAGAGCTGCATGTTAAGTGGGGTTTGCGGAGGCTCTTTAAATGGTTGGGGTGATGGAGTTATCAGCGCGTTAGCTGAGATTGAAAGTAGAAGCGATATAGCTATGATGGCAACCCATGTTAACGTTCTTCCAATCCCCACTCCAGATTCACCAGGTGATTAAGGCGTTACAGAGTATTCAAACATTGGCATCACACCTCCAGCGGAAAAACCGATACTGTTTTATACCTGTAAATCTCCCCTCGGATTGTCCATGGAGATCTCAGTAATTATACCTGTGTACAGAAGCTCCCCATGTGTCCCAAGGCTCCTAAAAGTTCTTAGTTCGCAGAGCGTTAAACCTGAGGTCATAGTTGTTGTCGATGAGCCAGCTGAAGGGTTCCTCTCCGAGCTACGCTTCATGGACGCGGAGCTAAAGCTGATAGTTAACGAGAGGAGGATCGGCAAAGCCAGGGCACTCAACATGGCGGTGGCAAATTCATCAGGCGACATCATACTGTTCTTAGACGCCGATGTTGAGCTACCCAACGATCCTGAATTCCTGGCAAAGCTTCTAGAGGAAATCCGTGATACAGACATATTAGATCTAAGGAAGGTGGTCAAAGAGGGTGGTCATCTACTCTCCAGGATGGCTCACTACGAGTACCTTGCCTCCAACGCTGCCTCATGGCTCCTCACAAGATATGTGGAGGGCGTCCCGGCAATAAACGGGGCTGCATTTGCCATAAGGAGGAGGGTTTACGAGGAGGTTGGGGGCTTTAGCAGGGTTATATCGGAGGACTTCGACTTCGCATCTAAGGCGTACCTAAAGGGTTTCAGATTCAAATATTCCAAGAAGCTCACAGTCTACGGCCATGCACATGCCTCATGGAGGGACTGGCTAAGGCAGAGGGAGAGATGGGCCCTTGGGGCTGTTGAGTGGGCTGCCCGATGGGGGCCTAAGATCCTCTCAACACTTTCAAGAAGGCCGCAGGCATGGTTACTGGCAATATTAATACTCCTCCCATCACTAATCGCGGTGCTCTCCGGAATGCTTCTAGCCTCACTTATGACAGTCGAGATTCAAACGGAGCTGAGCATAGGTGCTGATGCAAGCCTCATTGGAGGAGCCCTCGCAGCCCTCTCCGGGTTCCTAGCAACCCTCATATTATACTGGATCCTTGGAAAGTCCCTGGGCTTCAGGGTCAGGATTCTCGAGCTCGCCCTCTATTACTTCGTCTACTCGCCACTTTACCTAATCATGATAATTGAAGCAATCCTGATGTACATGCTCGGCGAAAGAAACGCCCCCGACTGGGTGGTATAGCCCTGCTTAAGGGAGAATCCCCCTAAGGCTGTGGCGATTCGTGGAGGTAAGTTAATACAGTATGAGGCCGATAGGTTCTGTTTGTGAGGCTGGCCGTAGCTTCTAGCATGGTTATCAGCGGTCTTTGTTATAGTGTGCTTAAGCTGGAGCCCTACAGTAGCTGTGCTTATAACTGCATGTACTGTTATGGAAGGTGGTATGGGGCTTACGGCCCCGTGAAACCACAGTGGGGCGACATAAGTCTGTTCAGAAGGGTTGTCGAGACCCTTTCCAAAAGGAACCTAAAAACCATACCATTCAGAATATCCACCCTAATAGACCCCCTCCAACCCCTAGAGAGGCTGGAGAAAGCCTCATTAAAGGCCCTTAAAATCGCCGGGAGGCATAAAATCCCAGTGATCCTAAACACGAAATCCACCTTGGCCGCAGAAAAGCCCTGGAGAGATGTTATCGAGGAGATGGCGTCTGAGGGGCTGATCCTATACCAGCTTTCGCTCTCAACACTGGACAGCGAAGTCTCTGAGAGGCTTGAGCCAGGAACCCCCAGTCCCGAGGCTCGCCTAGAGGCGGCAGCAAGACTGTCGGAGCTCGGGGTTCCGGTGATTGTGAGGGTGCAGCCAGCGATACCTGGGCTCAGCGATCTGGAGGCCGAGGAGATCGTAAGGGCGACGGCCGGCGTAGGCGCAAGGCAGGTAATAATTGAGGCTGTCAGGATACTTAAAAGCCAGCTCGCAGCCCTCATGACGGTCGTTAAGAATAGGAAGCCTTATGAGGAGGCCTGGCCCGGTTATCTTGGCAGGGATCCTAATGAGGCAAAGCTCCCCATCATAAAGCCTCCAAAGAGCATAGTCATGAAACTCATCGGGAAGTTTGCGCAGCTCTCAAGGAAATATGGCCTCATGTTCTCAACCTGCAAGGAAGGCTTCCTAGATATACACACAGCCCCAGACTGCTGCGGAATCCACCTTCTAAACCCAGAGAGGTCAGTGCTCAGAGCAACCCTAAAGGAGTATCTTGACCTATGGAGGAAAAGTGGGATGAGGCCCGATCCAAAAGAATTCATCAGGCATCTAGAGGGGGTGCCGGGGTATCTAGTGGGCGAAAAACTCAGGGCCTACCCTAGGGAGCTCAGAAGGGCTCTGAAAAAGCATGAGGCAAGGCTGATGGAGGTCTTGTCAGACCAGGAGAAAATGCGGCGCGTGTTGCCAGAACTCAACCTAGCGGAGCCGTGATTCCGGGGTGAACGTATCTCCATGTTGGTGTTAGAACCATTGGGATGGCTGGATGAAGCTGCCAAACACGGCCAGGTAAAGTAGCATGAAGAACGCCGACGAGCCCATCGATGTGATGGAGAATGTGAGGAAGGGCATACTCCTTAGGGATCTCCCTTTAATGGCCTTAATGGTGTATGTTAGAAGCACATAGAGTATGCTGGCTGCAAGGAACTCGGGGGCCGACTGGCCCTCTATGTACATTAGCGATGCTGAGAACCCCATAAATACGCCCCCAACCATCGAGGGTAGCAGCCTTCCTCTACTTTCCATCCAGAACTCCGAGAGTCCGCCTAGGGCCACCATCAGGAACATCCCAGCAAACATCACCTTATGGCTTATCACCTCGTCAAGCATATAGGCGACCCAGATGGCCTCCCCCGTATAGACATCAATGCTGTTGGCCGCCCAGTGAAGACCATGTCCCTCGAAGAAAAGGGCATATGAGAGCATGTAGCTCCACTTGAGCAGCCGAGGCGAGCCCCCCACCAGCTCTAGGTACACCGTGTAGAAAGATACTGCGACAAAGGGCATGTAGATGGCTATATCTACCAGGTCTGGAACCGAGTTCAGAGGTGGTGGAAGGGTCTTTGAGAACCCGAAAACCAGATACGGGACTATCTGGAGAACAAACGTTCCAAGCCCAATGACCAGGGCTAGGCTTCCAACCCTCATACCACCCTATTAACATCCAATGCTTATATTTCTCCCCAACCCGCATTGACCCAGCCAGGGATGGGTTAAAATACCCCTAAGCGATGTTGAGTGTTGTGTGGGTCAAGAGCCTGTCGGAGACAAGGGCTAAGCTTTACATGCTGCTCTCAGCGGGGCTCAGAAGCCCCGAGAGAGGGTTGGTCGAGATACTTTCCCAGCTTGTTAGCGATGCTGAGCGCAGGGTGCTCTGGAGCACCCATCCCCTCACCTCTAAGAGCCTGGGGGAACTCCTCACCCTCCTGGGACAGCATGTCTCGATACGGGAGCTTGAAGAGGAGTACAGAACCCTCTTTGGGCATTTCAGCCCGTGTAGAGATGTTGAGGAGCCGCTCTCCAAGGAGCTAGAGCAGAGCCCGAATGAGCTGGGCATAGAGCTTGTCAAGGCCTACACATCCATAGTTGAACAGCTGTCGGAAGATCTGCCCAAGGACGTCCCAACCGGGCTTGAGTACATGGAGGCCCTAACGGAAGAGGAGGACGATCACAACTACAGGGATATCGCGGAGCTCGAATACTACCTGCTAAACTACCTCTATGACTGGGGCATAAGGCTTGCAGAGTGCGTAGAGAAGAGGTCCAGAACAGGTTTCTACAGGGTGATGGCCAGGCTACTCCGCTCATACCTAGAGGAGGAGCTAAGATACCTCTCAAGGCTAATAGGCATTGAGTAGCCGTCCAAAAACCTTTCAGCAGATTCTAATTAACATCAGCTTTTGATCTATGAGGTGGATCTCCAGGTCCCCGAGGATCACAACGTCGACTACATCCAGCCTTATGTAATAACCATCAACCTCCAAATAGCCGCCTGGAGTTAGCGTGCCCTCAGGAACACCACCATAGTAGACATCGACACGCCCCTCACGATAAACCAGCTTTAAGCCATCCGACTCGTAGGTTCCTGAGAAGGGCTTTATAACGCCATCCTCCTCGACCAGCATGTTTATCTTGACTGGGTACCAAAACTGGTGCTGCATCCACCCATCCACCCTCAACACTCCCCCAGTATAGTTGTATGTCAGCGGGAAGTCCAGGTAGATCGACCCGTTGCATCCGTGGCACGAGATCCTCTCCCTAATGCCTAGCAAAGGTATGCCGCTGGGGGATTTTAGGTGGATGCGACCCCCCACCCAAAGCTCCCTCAAAAGCCCAAGATACTCTATCCGAAGCTCGGTTGAGACCATGCTACATGAGAGCTGCAATAGCTTCTTACTGGTGTAATTTGCTGTTAAGGGCTTGCCACGGACAAGCCTTTTCTTGACACCCTTCCAAGAAACTGTGATGCCATCTGGGTTGACTGAGAGAAGACGAAGCTTCTCGGAGCCGCCGGGGATGGTGATCCTGATGTCGCTTGGGAGGCTGAAGACGTAGCCCCCTCCCCCAAACCCACCATGGCAATCCCCCTCACATCTAGCGTCATAGAAGTAGATGAGAACTGGCCTTCTAAATCCCCGCACACCAGTGACGATGAGACCGCCATCCAAGGATCTCTCATAACACGCCCTCTCCAAAGGCCTAAGCAGAATATATATCCCTACCCCCACAACAAGCACCAACACTACAATCGCCAGGATCAGGACATTCCTCCGACTCATCGTGGTATAAAGGAGAGTGGAGGCTTAAGAGCATTAATGTTCTACACCGGTTTAACTTTCAATCCAAAATAATCGATCAGCCAGTTGTCCGCACCCCTTTTGCCGCTAGTATTAGTGTAGGTACGCCAGCCAGTCCTGTGAGGAGGCTGACGAGGTAGGGGAGCTGGGGTGAGGTTAGGGCTATGAAGCCAGCCAGCGCTGGCGTCACTATTCTCAGGAGCTTTCCAATGGCGGATAGCGAGCCGAGCAGGGTTCCCCTGACCTCATCTGGGATGTTTGAGAATAGGATGTCCATGTAGTAGGGGGACATTAACGCGCCTCCGGCCGAGCTTAAGGCCGCTGCCAAGAACAGGCAGTGGATGTCGTTTGTGAAGGCCAGCATTGCGTCGCCCGCCGAAACCAGTGAAAGTCCGGCAAGAACCATAGATAGGCCCTTTTCCCTTCCTATTCTAAGGACTGGTAGAGTTGATACGACGAAGAAAAGTCCATAGATCGCCTCATATACCCCTATCTCAAATAGGCCTCCTCCAAAGACCTCCCTGAGAAGATCTACAAAGACTATCATGGGTCTCATCTGGTCTGCGAAGAGGAAAAGGGTGTGGGTAAGCGTGATGAAGAGGAAGCCCCTGGGGATCTGGAAAGCCCGCTTCTTGCCTCCTTCCGAGGGAGGTGGCTGCATCCATGGAAGCAGCTTCAGTGGATATATGGCTGTGAGGACGTCTAGGAGGGCCACCAGGAGGAGGGCCATTGTCAGATTCTTAACGCCGGTAAAGGCGACTCCCAGCAGGTAGCCCGCCAGGGGAAACGTTGCCGCCTGGGAGAGGAATGGCAGTATGTTGTGGTAGGCAAAGGCCTTCTCCCTTATCTCCTCCGGATACGCCGCATGCTCATAGACCGAAAACGCAGGATAGAATATCGCGCTCCCCCTCTCGACCACCAGTCCGAGGAGCACTAGGAGCGGCGACCTTGCGTGAAAGGCGAAATAGTACAGCACATAGGAGGCAGCCTCAACAACGGACACCAACGAGATCATGACGTTGGGAGAGTACCTGTCCAGAAGCCTTCCGGCCAGAAAAGTTAGGGCGGCCGCCGCACCCTGAGCAACACTATACAGGATCCCCGCCTCAAAAACCGTTAGGCCACTTGTCAGCATAAGGTAGGGGACTATCCACCACGCGAAGAGCAAAGGTGCCACTATGACATGGTATACTATATACCTCTTTGCAGCCGTGGGTAACATGTCCCAGTACTTGCCGAGCAATCCCTGACACCCCTACCGCAGCGACCACCCCAATCACCTGATGCCGAAAAGGCATATTAAAGATTTAACCCAGCCATATTATGGATAGATAAGACGTGGCGATCAACTTGCGAAGAGTTTATCTTCACATCTTTACAATATTTTAAGCTGGAATGGCTAGAATAACGATTGAGCTCGACAATGAAACCTATGCAAGGCTTAGGAGGATAGTTGTGACAAGTGGTTATTGGGGGGACGAAAGGGAGCTGATAGTCGCCCTGATAAAGGACTACATAGAGCTTGTTGAGGCCACCTCAAGGGCTTCCGATGCAAGCCTCGAGACGCTTTCACCCGAAAGTGTAGAGGCGGATTTGATGATCAGGCTCGCCCGGGAAGCCAGGGAACTCGACTACCAGCATCCCTTCATAGCGCTGCTCCAATCCCGTTATGCCAAGAGGCGCAGAAGGCCCTAACCCTCCCTCGGCCCTAGCTCAAACACCGTTACCTCCGGCGGGCATGCAAACCTCACTGGAAGGAAGCTGTTCCCAATCCCCCTATTAACATAGAGGTATGTGCCGTTAACCTCATAGAGCCCAGCGACATATCTACGGTACTTCTTTGGCAGGGGGACGTAGAGCGGGCCGAGCCCCGGAATAACGACCTGACCGCCATGCGTGTGCCCTGAGATGACCAACTCCACCTTCCCTTCAGCCTCTCCAATGATTTGCGGCGAATGTGCAAGCAATATTTTAACGCCACTGGAGCCCATTAAGGCCCTGTTCAGCCGATCCCTTCGAGTATAGGGGTCGTCAACCCCAGCGATCCAGATGTCTCCTCTAAACTGAAGGCCTGAGTTTCTAAGAACACGGACACCCAGCCTTCCAGCCTCACGCTCTAGCCTGTCAAGGTCGGCGCCCGACCAGTAGTCCCAATTTCCATGTACAAGAAATACGTCAGCCGTCTCCGAGAGCTCTTCTAGAAGCTTTACGCCATTCTCCAACTCGTCCCCATCAGTAAAAATATCTCCAGTTACGGCAATGAGGTCGGGCTTAACACCTTGAACAACCTCCACAGCACTCCATACCGGGGACGGGTTCCCAAAATGCACATCGCTGAGCTGAGCTATCCTCACCTTATCTTCAAGCGCCTCGAACCTTAGCTCAACCCTGCTGACAGCAACGGCGATCCTGGGCTCATAGAGAAGGGCATCTCCTAGCAGAACACCTATCAGGCCTGCGATGGAGGCTAGTATAAACTCCCTTCTCTTAAGCTTCATCACCGGTAAAAATGCACTCGCAGGCAATAAACTGTCGCTGCAACAATGTTCCAAATTTGACGAGAATGTATGTTCATTCGTTGCGGCTTTTAGAGCAATGGTTCTAGTATTCGTCCACCTACTAATGTTAAATTTATATGTTTGTTTAACATCTCTATAGAAGCCATGTCTGAGGACTGGGAGCTAGAGAGGATCAAGAGGAGGCTTCTTAGGCGCCTTATTTCAGAGAAGCGCAGGGCGCAGGAAGAGCCTAGCGGTGCGGTAGACCTTGATCCAGAGGGTTTTAGGAGGTTCATCTCGACTGAGAGGCTTGCGCTCATCGATTTTTGGGCTGAGTGGTGTGTTCCCTGCAGGATAGTTCACCCGATAGTTGAGGCGGTGGCCCGTAAGTATGCCGGAAGGGTGCTTGTGGGGAGGCTTAACGTCGACAGGTACCCTGATCTAGCGGCCATGTATGGGGTTATGGGGATACCAACCCTGATGTTCTTCCACAGGGGCAGCCCTGTACACAGGATAGTTGGGGCGGTCGATAGACAATATCTGGAGACGGTGATAGAGAGGCTCTGCGAAAGGCTGTGCCCGCCCGCAATAGCAAGGTAGCCTGGGCCTAGAACTCGGCACCCCTGTTCCTAGCCTTAGCCACAACGACTATGTAGTTCCCGAGGTCTATTAGGTCTCTCAGTCTTCCAAGGATCTTTGCCAGGCTATCCAGCGTGGCAAGCCCGTAGGTTGCTGGCCCCCAGCTACTTTGCCCAACCCCATAGCAGCCGGCCTCGCCAAGGGCCTCCACAGCCTCCTGGGAGACAAAAACCCCATCTTGATATGGTGAGAAGTACCTGCCCACGAGCTGCTGGAGCCTTGTGAGAGCCGACCCGAACCCCCTCACGTCCCTCCGAATAAGGGATGGCAGCATCACCCTGAACACGAGGAGGCGGAGGGCTCTGTTAAATTCGGGAAGCGGGCTCTTGGGGGTTAACAGCATTGATTCCTCAGACTCTCTCAGACCCCTCTTCCCCCTTTCAATCAGCACGATAAACCTCCAATCCTCCGGAAACCACACCCTTAGAGTCACCCTTGGAATCTCATGAACGCTCCTTGGATGTCTAAGCTTTCCGCCAGCAAGCCGCCTGCCCGAGTCTATGATGAAGCCGCCAGCCTCGAACCCTGCAACCCCTATCCCGGAGACCGTGCCTCTGCCTAGGAGTAGAGCTATCCTCCTGATGCTAAGGTGTCGTTCATACAGCCTAGAGGCCGCTGCACCTAGTGCCAGCAAAAGCTGGGTTGTGGATCCCAGACCGACATGCCGGGGGATTGATCTAACAACCCTTACGGCGAGCCCAGGGATATTTAAAGCGTCGACGACCCTCCTGACATCAACCCATATGTCCTCATCACCCCAAACCCTGATGTCGCCACTCCTCCACACTTCAAGCACCCATCCCGGCTCATCCAAATACACCCCTATACTACCATAAGCCCTGTCCCC
>WAQG01000086.1 GCA_015520395.1 Candidatus Geoarchaeota archaeon | reverse complement strand
GGCTGGGTGGCGGTAATAGAGCCCTCCAATTTTGAAGAAGAAAAGAAAAACTTAATATCAGATATGGAAGAGCTAAGGAGATTTATAGAGGAAGAGGCAAAGAAGTATAAAAAATAGGCTGCTAGATTAATCCCAGTGCCTCAGCAACAAGCTGGGCCAAATCAACCACTCTTAATTTCTTGCCAGCTTTCGGCTCCCTCAGATTTAACTCGCAGGAGGGGCAAGCAGTAGCTATCACGTCCGGCTTCAGCTCTAACAGTTGGGCAACCCGTACCTCCGCCACCCTAATCGAGATATCGGGCTTAACGGCCTTAAGCAAACCACCGCCACCGCAACACCTTGTATAGAGGCCCGACTCCCTAGGTTCCCTGACCTCCCCTACCATGGAAAGTAGACGTCTCGGGGCCTCGGTTATCCCTGCTATTCTTCCAAGTTCACAAGGGTCGTGATATGCGATTTTAATGTCTAGCTTCGGCACACTCAGCTTTCCCCGCCTGACATACTCTAAAAGAAGCTCAGACACGTGGTAAACCTTGAAGCTCAGCCGTCTTCCAAGCAGCCTAGGATACTCCTTCTTAAAAGCCAGATAGCAGCCCGGACATCCGGTAACAAGGATCTCCGCTCCCAGCCGTTCAACCTCCCTTACATTCCTCTCTGCAACCTCTCTGTATCTTCTCAGAGCGCCGCCCACAAGAAGCGGATGCCCACAGCACCACTCATCCGGAAGCATCGTCCAATCCTCGCCAACATGGTTTAATATCTCTGAAATGGCGAAGGCTACGTCCTGAACCCTTCCTGAGAAGGCGGTCACACAGCCAGCAAAGAACACAACCCTGGCCGTTTCCCTCTCCGGAACCTCTGCGCCTGTGTATAAAGCCCAGTCGCCCCTCATCGCATTATCCATGCCGTATATGTTTTTGTGCTTCAGGATGGCTTCCTCCAACTTGTAGA
Source organism: Candidatus Geoarchaeota archaeon (assembly GCA_015520395.1). Lineage (GTDB taxonomy): Archaea > Thermoproteota > Thermoprotei > Gearchaeales > WAQG01 > WAQG01. The sequence goes on along the minus strand of WAQG01000086.1, from coordinate 6,375 downwards.
CGACGTCAGGAGCATAATTAAGCTCTACAGCGACCCTCCTTAGGTTTTCCCATAGCTCAAGCAGATCCAAGCCCAGGTGACAAACGACCATACAACGCCCACAGAGAGTGCATGCATAGAGCCTTTCAACAAACTCCTTAATTAACTCTCCTTCAGAGTCGAACCTGGGTATGATGGGGTTTCTCAGGCCAAGCCTCTTAAAAAGGAAGAGCCTACCCCTCGGGGAGTAGGACTCCCAACCAATCACGCTGTATACCGGGCACTGAACAACGCAGTATCCACATTGGGCACATGCAAAGGTGTCTTCAAGATGTATTCTTGGAATCTCAAACTCCAGCTTCACCTCGCAACCCCCCTCATCACCCAAAGCATCTCCATAAACATGCTGTAAAGCGGCCTTGGGAGGGAGAATCCAAGCCTTGAAGACATCTTGACGGTCTTTCCAGGATTGAGCACATTATTGGGGTCAAGCATCCTCTTAAGCCTCTCAAGCTCCCTTTTCCTTCTAGGCTCGGATCTTGCTAGGTGTATGGAGTTCCAGAGTCCGTACCCATAAGACCTCCCCCCATTCTTTATAGCGTAATCGATGAGCTTCTTGGCCACTGTTAGGTGGACCATGTAGCTGAACTTCCTCTCATCCGTTAAGAAGAGTGGAAAACTTACCGCCTGGTCTGGAGAGACATACATGATCTCCAGATCCACATCAACTCTGAGCTTTCTCCCCAGCGTCCATGCATACCTAACAAATCCTTCAAGCGTGTCTATGGGGAGAAGGACGTCCGAGGTGATCACGGTGGGTGCCCACTTCTTTATCTTCAATGGGTAGAAACGATCCTCCCATTCATCCCTAGCGGCTTCCCTATCACCCTGGATCCCCCCGCTCTCCTCTATGATCTTTCTGAAGATCTCCATGGACTGCTTAACTTCGCCTTTCTCGCCCTCAAAGAGGCCGTACATTATAGCTCCGGATTCAACCTCCTCAGGCTCCCCGGCTTTTAGAAATGCAGATGACTTAACAACCAGGGTAAACGGCCTAGTTTTAGATAAAAGCTTATTCGCGGCCTTGATGCAATTCAACGTTCTATTGAAGTACGCTATAAAGGGCTCCTCAACCTCCCCCCTTTCAACAAGCTTTACTCCTATTTCGCCGAATATACATAGTGTTCCCTCACTTCCAAAAAGCTGTTTGAGTGTTGGCTCCTCGGCCGAGTCAGCTGATATTCTCTTTATTTCACCCGTTGGAAGCACAACTTTAGCCCACTGAACATTCTCAGCAAAGCTGCTGTATTTAAGCGAGCCATAGCCCAACCCCCCTGTGGCCGCCCAGCCGCCAACCGTAGAGCTAAGGGCACTTGAAGGATAACATGGCAGCATCCACTCAGTACCTTCAAGCCGCTCCATCAGACTCTTCCACACAACCCCGGCCTCGACCTCTATGACGCCATCCCTCAGCTCCCCTATCCGGTTAAGCCCCGTGAGGTCTAGAACTATTCCTCCAACTACCGGAACAGCGCCTCCATAACCCCATGTGGCGCTGCCCCTGGGCACTATGGGAACCCTATATTTGTTTGCAAGCCTCACCACTTCAGCGATCTCCTCTATGCTTTCGGGCCTTACCACGTAGTCTGGTTCCATCCTGAAGAGTTTCGCCATAAAGCTTGGGATGGGGGCAATGTCATGGCTATACGCTATTTTTTCAACGCCGTTTACAGATATGTTCTCCTCACCAACGATCTCCCTTAACAGCGCCGATAGCTCCGCCGTCAACTGAGCTCACCGCTTGGCTACCTGCGTGCTATACCGCCCGATCTCCTCCTCATAAAGCAGTGGCTCTATGACTATAAGCCAGCCATCGCCGTAGGGATCCCTGTTTATAAGTGTCGGATCAGCCCTTACCCGTTCGTTCACCTTGGCTATTATACCTGTGACGGGGGCTCTGAGGAGCATTATCTTCCTGCCGCTCTCTATGGAGCCGAAGGGGTGGCCTCGCGCAACGTATCTGCCTTCAGGCAACATTCTTATAAACTCCACAGGGTTCATGTCCCTCTGGACCCTCTCGGTTAGCCCTACCCTTAACAACCTTCTGTCGCCCTCAAATTCCTCGGACATCCACATCGTTTCGCCGACAAGCAATATCCTTCTCTCCACAATGATGCTCATACATCTCACCCCCAACACACACCTGTAACACATAGTATATATAACTAATGTCTTAACTGTTATTATATATATTAGTATGTTTAAACATGCCTAACATACTTAACAACTATATACGGCAAGCAAAGTATATAACCAGGCTCCGAGATAATATTCATGGAATGAGCGCCGAGATCAGGCGTGTCATCAAACTCGGCGAGGCCACGCTAGCCATAACCCTACCTAAGAGCTGGGTTAAGGCGGTTGGACTTAAGAAGGGTGACGCCTTGATAGTTAGGGAGGAGGACGGCAAACTTACTATCGAGAAGTCGGGTAGGGGTGAGGAGACCCCCAGCGCCTGTATCATAAGGTCTGAAACCTGTATAGATGAGCCCGAAATGCTGACCCGCATGATCGTTGGCGCATATGTGAATGGCTATGATGTCATTTACATACCTATGAAAGGCAGGGATCCCGACTCCTTCATGGAGGAGATTAAACTTGCTGAAAAGAAGCTTTTCGGCCTCTACGTCAGTGAGCATTCAGAACACAACGTGATACTTCATGTGATTGCGGACCAGTCGAAACCAACCATAAATACATCGCTCGTTAAACTACATATAATTATAGGCAAGGTGATAAACATTGCATATGATGTGCTTAAAAGTGGAAAGCCCGTCAGCCTTATGGTGCTGGATGACCTCTACGACGACTTTGACAAAACCTACCTGTTAGCCGTGAGACAGCTCCTTAAATCCCAATATAACAAAGCCCTTCTTAAACGCCTAGGTCTTAAATCCTACCTATGGATAATCGGCGACAGGGCAGTATTAAGTGCTTTAAAGATGATACTTAATAGTTCACGCGACCTCGTAGATATATCCCTAAAACTGGCCAGATCGGATTATAAGGTTGGTGAGAAGGCGTTAAAAGAGATCTCGGAGCTATTATCATGGTTAAAGAAAGCCTCGGAGTTATCTCTAAGAAGCTTCCTGGCTGCGGACGCGAAAAGGGCTAATAGGGCGATACTCGACCTTGATGCTTTAAGAAAACACACTGATAAGATGCTCAACCTCATAGCGACCTGGTCGTCAGATGCTAAACACCTAGTTATGCTGGCATGTTTCCTCAGGATGGTGAAAAACATCTCATATGGGTATAAGTTCATTGCGGAGATCGCTATAAACAGGGCCACTGAAATATCAGATAAGTATGTTGTTATAGATGTAAGGGGTAAGTTGGGGCTAACGCCGGAGTAGAACATACATATAATATTAAGATGCAGCGTTCAAGTATATTCAGCATATGCATATTGGATTAAGTTTTTAAATGCTAAGTTAGCATATATATTAGTGGGTTGAGATATGAGCACGTATATCATGCTTTACGAGTTCACAACCAGCGTAATGCCCTACCTCACACTTATAGCCCTTACGATAGGCATAATTTATAGGGTACTTGGTTGGGCCAAGGGCGGCAAAGCGTACCAATATATCGTCAAATTCAATTTGTTTAGGCTGATAAAGGAGGTTGTGCTTAACATTTTTCTATTCAAACGGGTGTTCTATGTATCTAAGCTGATGTGGGGATTGGCAGTCCTTATGCATCTTTCAGTATTTGCAATACTATTTGGACATCTAAGGCCGTTTGGGATATGGTCGAAGGAGATGATAGCTTGGATGGGGAGCTCTCTAGAGAGCTTCATGGTGTCAACGCTTCCGACAATCTTAGGTATAGTCTTTACTTTATCCGTTGCCGGGCTTCTTATACGTAGACTGGTTCTTAAGACCCCCAGGACCTTGTCAATCCTCGACGATTACTGGACTCTTATACTTCTGTTCATAATAGGGCTGACAGGCTCTGCGATGAGGCTTAGTGCACATTTGGAGGAAGCATTTATCGTTGAGTTTCTCCCCAACGTTGTTTTTAGGCTAGAAGAGACGCCACCTCTGTTCTGGGCCAGCCTCCATTTCCTCTTTGTACAGATATTTCTGATCTACCTGCCCTTCAGCAAGCTCTTCCACATATTCTCCACGCCAATAAACATACTGATCAACTCGGGAATTGGGGTCAAGTTGCCGAGCCATACCATGAAGACCCTTGGATTAACCAAAAAGCAACTCTTTGAGACCGACAGCTGTACATCCTGTGGAATATGCGCCGAAGTGTGTGAGGTCTTTAAAGCAACAGGGGGGAAGTATAAGTCGTACTACAGTATAAATAGGCTCATAAGGGGCTCCTTGGGGCCTAGCAGAGGAACCATAGTTGATAGGCTTGCTGAAGACGTGTTTATGTGCCTGTTATGTGGGAGATGTTCTGAGTTCTGCCCAGCAACCCTCGACATCGTATCGCTAGGGATATCTGCAAGAGAACATCTTGTTTCCCTTGGGAAGTATCCCGAGAACTTTAAGCTTATTAGGAAAGCTGTAGGGGACGTTAGGAACGTTCTCGGACTCCCCAACGAAGACAGGGATCTCTGGAATGATTACTCCCCTACCCCCGCCCCCGTCGGGCTTGAGGGGGTTGATCTGGTCTACTTTGTGGGTTGCATGGCCTCGTTTTCGCCAGCCGTCCAGGACATACCCATCGCCTTAACACAGGTGCTAGATGCGGCGGGCATCAAGTATACCATACTTGGCGGTGAGGAGTGGTGCTGTGGATACCCCCTAATAGTGGGTGGTCTTAGAGGAAGGGAGCTAGAAGAGCTAATAAAGCATAATGTTGAAGCTGTGAAGAAGCTTGGGGCAAAGACGATAGTATTCTCTTGCCCATCCTGCTACCTAACATGGAGAACCGAGTATCCTAAGGCCTTTAACCTAATGCACCACACGCAGCTTATATATAAGCTAATAAGGGAGGGTAAGATAAAGCTCGGTCCCGTAAAACTGAAAGTCACATACCACGATCCATGCGACCTTGGAAGAAAGTCCAAAGTTTATGATGCGCCTAGGGCGGTCATAAGAAGCATACCTGGAATAGAGTTTAGGGAGATGAGATATGTTCGGGAGAAGAGCCTCTGCTGTGGTGGGGGAGGGGACGTTGAGATAGTTGATGAAAACTTTCCAGCCAAAGTTGGAGTACAGGTTATTGAGGAAGCTGTGAAAGTAGGCGCAGAGGCCATAATCACATCATGCCAGCAGTGTAAGAGGACCCTTCTAAAGGCGGTCAAGCTGTCAGGTGCAAACATAAGGGTAATGGATGTAGCTGAACTGGTCGTGCTATCAATGGAAAGTCACGCCTAGCAAGTAGCAGTAAGTTGTAGCTTTTTGCGCCAGTTTGTTTACTTTGCTCCACCTTCAGGTACATTGCTATGGATAAGGCCTATTTTCTGTGGGGTTTGCTGGTGTGATGGGGAGCTCGATGATCTGGGTGAGGGGGACTACTGGATGAACCGCCCTTCGCCGGGGGAGCGTGATGAAGTCCCAGGTAACTAGGGCGGATGTGCTCCCGTAGGTGGGGAGAAGGGGGATTGTCGGTCGTGGTGAACCCGACCGTGCTCAACACACCCCAACACAAACCAATGCAAAACGGCGCGGTACGGGTAAATGGTTGTCATGCCCCTAACGTCCATTTTATTGGGCCCTGCTCATTAATGTAGGTGTATATATTTATGGGCACGCTTTTGCGAATGAGCTTTGTAATATAGCAGTATTTGATCGACATGTCTAAAAGTTTGAATGCCTCATCTTCCCAACCATCCCTCACTTTAAGCATTATTGTAATATCCACATGTTCAAAGTTGTATCCGTTTGAAGTCAATTTGATTGATGAGCTTACTCCTACCCCCAGATCCCTTATATTGCCTCTTTTCTCTTCCGCAAAGTAAAGGTACGTGTTTATTATGCATGCGCCGATGGCGGCGAGAAACACCTCTCCGGGACACGCATATCTACCGGGCCCCCCGTACTCCTCTGGTATATCAAACCTTATCTCAGATTCATTTATCTTCACAACTCCACCCATATCTCCGTCCCACTTAGCCTTGACGCTCAGCTCCACCTTCTCTGGTATCTTAGGCCTAAACATGTCTTCTAAAAATATTTATCTGGCTTTTAATATATAAAAGTATTGATATCCAACATGTACAATACTAACATAACTCGATATAATGCGTATTTTGGTATTAATTTTCGTATTAATATATAAATCAATATTTATCTATATATTTGATGTCTCCATACAAGTGGTTAACTTTATAAATATAGCTTAAATATCTGTCTCTTATACACATCTCCGAGC
>WAQG01000085.1 GCA_015520395.1 Candidatus Geoarchaeota archaeon | reverse complement strand
CCAGCGAGGTGGTTGAGTTCCTTAAGAGGATCGGGGTTTGGGAGGATGTGGAGAGGGTTAAGAGGAATATACATATTCGGGCTGGCAAGGGCAAGATGAGGGGGAGGAGGTATAAGAAGGGGCGAGGCCCACTAATAGTGGTCTACAACTCTGCGAACATAATGAAAGCCGCCAGGAACATACCGGGAGTTGACGTTGCGAATGTGAGGCGTGTGAGCATCCTTGAGCTCGCCCCCGGCGGTGTTGCGGGCCGGCTGACCATATGGACCGAGCCAGCGATAAAGTTTCTTGAGGAGCGCTTTAGGGGTGTTGTAGGATGAGTAGCGTGATACTCTACGCCCTCTTTACCGAGAAGGCCTTAATGCAGATGGAGAAGAACAACACAATCGTCTTTGTCGTGGATCTCAAGGCTAATAAGAAGCAGATTAAGGAGGAGGTTGAAAGGCTGTTTGGCGTTAAGGTTGCGAAGGTAAATACGCTTATAGATATGAAGGGGCGCAAGAAGGCATACGTTAAGCTCGCCCCAGAATACTCAGCCTTAGAGCTTGCCACGAGGCTTGGGATCCTGTAGGGGGTGAGGGATCTTGGGAGTTAGGATACTTGTTCAGAGGCGTGGACGCGGAAGCCCAACATTCAGGTCGCCGGGCTGGAGGAAAATCGCCCCGGCGAGATATCCAGGTGAGCTGGCCGCCCTTGTCGCTAAGGGTAAGACGATCAAGGGTGTTGTTGCGGAGATAGTTGGGGAGAGTGCCCGGTTCGCGCCGCTGGTGAGGATCAAGGCGGAGAACATGGAGTTTTACTTACCGTCGGTGGAGGGGCTTATTCAGGGACAGGAGATAGTTATAGGTAGGAGGGCGCCGCTCAAGATAGGAAACATACTTCCGCTTGGCGCGATAGCTGAGGGCCTACTTATCTCAAACATTGAGAGAACACCTGGAGATGGCGGCAAGTTTGCTAGAAGTGCTGGCTCCTATGCCACAGTCCTTGCCCAGACTGATGCCGGAACTATAGTCCACCTCCCCTCCGGAAAGAGTGTGACGCTTGACAAGAGGTGTCTCGCCACTATCGGAGTTATTGCAGGGGGTGGCAAGAACGAGAAGCCGAAACTTAAGGCGGGGGTTGCCTACAAGATAGCCCGAGCATTTGGAAGGAAGTATCCTAAGGTTAGGGGTAAGGCGATGTACGCTGCCGCCCATCCACACGGCGGAGGAGCACACCCGACTGGTGGGAGGCCTGTGAAGAAGACTGCGCCTCCGGGCCAGAAGGTCGGCTTCATAGGCTCGAGGAGGACGGGGCGGAGGAAGAGATAGTCGCTGCGCCAAGCAAGATATTTATTTAGGGCCCTACTTATCTTGGGTGGGAGGACATGCCGAGGGTATTCAGGTATAGGGGCTATACTCTCGAGGAGCTTCAGAGGATGTCGATGGACGAGTTCATCAAGCTACTGCCAGCTAGGGAGAGGAGGAGTCTTCGTAGGGGATTCCTGCTGGCCAAGCATAGGAAGCTTTTGAAGAAGATAAGGATGGCTAAGGAGGGGAAGTATAAGAGGCCTATAAAAACCCACGCCAGGGACATGATAATACTTCCGGAGATGGTGGGCGTCACGATCTATGTGCATAACGGCAAGGAGTTCGTACCGGTTGAGATAACCGAGAAGATGATTGGCCATAGGCTTGGCGAATTTGCAATAACCTGTAAGAGGGTTATCCATGGCGCTCCCGGCCTCAAGGCTACGAGATCCTCGATGTATGTGCCATTGAAGTGAGGGATGAAGTGGTGCCTCACTGGGGCTACTCCATTACCGGCTACGATCCCGAACGGACGGTTCTCGCCAGCGGCAGGGATCTGCCAATATCGTTCAAGGATGCTGTTGAGGTTTGCAGGGCCATAAGGGGGTTAAGGGTCGAGGAGGCTGAGAGGCTTCTCAAGGATGTTATAGAGATGAGACGCCCAATCCCCTATAGGAGGTTTAAGAAGAAGGTTGCCCATAAGCGGATCGAGGGCTGGTATGCGGGGCGCTATCCAGTTAAGGCCGCTAAACACATTTTGAAGGTTCTTCAAAACCTCAAGGCCAACGCCGAGGATAAGGCCCTGGATGTCGAGCACCTGAGGATAATTCACGCCGCGGCCCAGATGGGGCGCAAGATAAAGAAGTATATTCCCAGGGCCTTTGGCAGATCCACCCCGTACTTCCAGCAACTCGTACACATAGAGTTGGCGGCCGTCGAAGAGGGGGCCCCCATACCTGAGGAGTCCGAGTAGACTTTATATTTGTGGTTTTTATCGGGGTTTATGGCAGGGGGCGGTGAGTTGGTAAGCGTATACAAGCAGTTCATCAGGGAGGGCGTGAAGAGGGCTGAGATAATAGAGTTCCTTAGGAAGACCTTCCGGAGGGCGGGGTTCGGCGGCGTTGAAATTCAAAACACGCCTTTAGGCTCACGTGTGATAATAGAGGCGGAGAGGCCGGGGCTCGTTATAGGGAGGCATGGGCTTAGGATAAGGGAGGTGGCAAAGATACTCGAGGAGAAATATGGGCTGAAGGATCCCCAGATATTCGTCAACGAGGTGTCCGAGCCCGAGCTAAACCCCATGATAACTGTCTCTTATACACATCTGA
>WAQG01000084.1 GCA_015520395.1 Candidatus Geoarchaeota archaeon | reverse complement strand
TATTACGACGATGCGCTTAATCCTGACCAGGCCATCGCTGTTTCCCATAAGCTTATAGAGCAGGATAAGGTGGTGGCCGCGGTTAGCGGCTCCTACAGTGGAACAACCTTGGCTGCCTCCTCCGTCTATGAGGAGGCGGGCGTGCCACTCGTGGTGGCCTACGCTGTTAACCCCATGATAACTAAGGATAAGAACTACGTCTTCAGGGTTGGGATGATGGGGGTGACTGAGGGCAAGGCGGCCGGGTTTGCAGCCGTGACCCACTTTAACGCTAAGAAGATCGCCATACTCTATATAGATAATCCGTTCGGCGTGGCCCTGGCGGAGAACGCTAAGGAAATGGCTGAGAGTCTTGGAGCTGAGGTTGTCTATATGGAGAAGTTCCAGATGGGCGACAAGGACTTTACGCCCTGGCTCAGCGAGATAAAGAATATTGAGGGCCTGGATCTCCTAATGATATTTGGCTATTACCCACACGCCGTTGCTGTGAAACAGGCTAGGGAGCTGGGAATCACTGTTCCAATACTTGGCTGTGAGGGCTTCGATTCACCGAAGTTCATAGAGATTGCGGGAGACGCCGCCGAGGGCGTCGTGATAGTAACAGACCTCAACAGGGATAGCGAGTCTGGGCTGGTTCAGGACTTCCTTAAGAAGTATAAGGAGAAGACAGGGATACCGGCCGACATGGTTGCAGCCTCCGCATATGACGCCGTGCTCGTCCTAGCCAAAGCAATCGAAGACGCCGGGAGCACGGATCCCGACGCCATCGTCGGTGCCCTGAAGGCGCTCTCGAACTTTGACGGGGTTACCGGTAGGATCGTTGGCTTCACCGAGAACGGCAACGCCATAAAGTATATGACCCTACAGAAGGTGGAGAATGGGGAGTTCCACTTCTACGCCGAGATAACCAGAGAGGATATAATAACTCCCCCTGAGTAAACCAAGCCTTATATCAACCATAAACCAAATTTTTCTAATTGAGCTGCGGTGGGCGACATGATCCCCTCATTCATACTTCAGGAGCTCTTAAGCGGGGTTACGATGGGGGCTATCTACGTCGCTATAGCCCTTGGCCTTACCATAGTCTACGGGATACTTAAGGTGCTCCACATAGCGCACGCCGGGGTCTACATGGTGGGGGCCTACATAGGCTATATGACGTTCCTCTACACCGAGAACGTCGCCGCCGCTCTCCTGGCTGGGAGCCTTGGGGCAATGGTTATGGGAGTGCTTATTGAAAGGGCGTTTTACCTTCCCATGCTAGATAAGCCCAGACACATCCCCCTGATGATAAGCATAGCCCTCTTCATACTGATAGAGGAGCTAGGCGCCAATATATTTGGTCATCACCCCAAGGGCTTCCACATAAACATCCCGCTCATAAGTTACGAGGTTGGAGGAGTAGTTGTCACCTCCCACCAACTCCTGGTCCTAGTCCTTGTATATTCCGTGACCGCGGCCCTTTGGCTGTTTATAAATAAGAGCAAGATTGGCCTGGCCTCAAGGGCGCTCATCCAGGATCAGGAGATAGCCCAGTCCATGGGCGTAAACGTTGTGAGGATTGTGGACGTAAACTTTGCACTTGGCTCAGCCCTTGCGGGGCTGGGTGGTGTGCTGGTCGGCATGTACTACGCGAGCATCTCACCATTCATGGGGGACATGGTCGCGTATAAGGGCTTGGTGGTGATAGTCTTGGGGGGGTTCGGCAGCATAAGTGGGGCGGTTCTCGGCGGCCTTATACTTGGAATAAGTGAGGCGTTCCTAACCGCCCACTTTGGACACATCCTTCCAAGGGAGGCCTTCGCCTTCATAATAATGACGGTTCTGCTGATATTCCGGCCTCAGGGACTGTTGGGGAGGGCTGAATAGGGGGGCGGCGGCGATGATTATAGAGATGTACTACGTGACGCTCTTCACAGTAATAGGGGCGTATGCCATAGCGACGCTAGGCCTAAACATAACCATGGGCTATGCGGGGCAGGTTAACCTTGGCCAGGCCGCCTTCGTGGGGATAGGCGCGTTCACTTCAGCCATACTGACAACCCGTCTAGGCTTTTCGTTCTGGGTCGCCCTTCCACTCTCCGGCCTGGTCGCGATGGGCATAGGTGTCCTCCTAGGGTTGGTGAGCATAAGGCTGAGACACGACTTCCTGGCCATTACCACGATAGGATTCAACTTCATAGTAGTGGCAATCTTTCTCTACTATGACTTATTTGGGGGCTCGTTCGGGATCATCAATATCCCCAGGCCTGTGTTGATGGGATTTAAGCTGAAGGGGCTCAGCTACATGCTCCTCGTCTACGTGATCCTCGCTGCCTCCATGGCGTTTAACAAGTGGATCGAAAAATCCTGGATGGGGATGGCCTTCGAGGCCCTTAGAGAGGATGAAGAGGCTGCCCAGAGCATGGGGATCGATGTGAGGAAGTTCAAGATACTAGCGTTCTCGATAGGGGCGGGCTTCGGGGGGATAGCTGGCAGCCTCTTAGCACACTTCAAAACCTACATAGTATATAGCGACTTCGAATTCCCCATCTCCATAATGATACTCACCATGTGCATAATGGGTGGTATGGGCTCGGTCTACGGCCCTTTCGTAGGCTCAGCTATAGTAATACTTATTCCGGAGATCTTTAGGCCGCTAATGCAGTACAGGATGGTCATGTACACCGTCTTCCTCCTACTGCTGCTGAGGTTCATGCCTGAGGGGCTTGTTGGCCGTGAAAGTCCCATCGACAGAGCCATTAGGAACATACTTAGGAGGGAGGTGGTCAAACCTGCTTGAGACCCGTAACCTCACCAAAGCTTTCGGGGGGCTTAAAGCTGTGAACAACGTGAACATAAGGGTGGAGAAGGGGGAGGTGCTAGGTATAATTGGTCCGAATGGCGCTGGAAAAACAACCCTCTTCAACCTTATAACTGGGTTCCTTAAGCCCACCTCTGGAAAGATAATCTTTGAGGGGCGGGAGATCCAGGGCCTTCCTCCGGCCAAGATAGTGAAGCTGGGTATAGCCAGGACCTTCCAGATAGTGAAGCCTCTTAAGAGGCTTACCGTTTTTCAAAACGTGCTCATTGCATGTGGCTACAAGAACTACTTTGGCCTCTCCTTCATGAGGGGGTGGAGGAGGGATGAGTATTTTAGAAAGGCTGAATCGATAATAAGGATGGTTGGCCTTGAGGATTACGCCGAGATTGAGGCTGGCCTACTACCCCTGGGTTATCAAAAGAGGTTAGAGCTGGCTAGAGCTCTAGCTGTGGATCCCAAGCTCCTCCTCCTCGATGAGCCTACGGCTGGGATGAGTTACGAGGAGAGCTCGGAGATCAAGGAGATCATAAAGAACATTAGGCGTAGCGGCATCACAATAATGCTTGTTGAACATAACGTACCTGTGGCGGTAGAGCTGTCTGACCGCATGTACGTGTTAAACTATGGGGAGATAATAGCTGAGGGTGACCCTAGCTCCGTCATTGAGGATAGGAGGGTTGTGGAGGCCTACCTGGGTGTTGGGTGATGCTTAGGGTTGAGGGTTTAACAGTCCATTATGGGAAGATCAGGGCCCTTGAGAGAGTCACGATAGAGGTTGGCAGGGGAGAAGTCGTTGCCGTTATAGGGCGGAACGGAGCTGGGAAAACAACGCTTCTCAAGGCGGTGATGGGGCTTGTGAGGCCTACCACGGGAAAAATCATGTTCATGGGTCGGGATATAACCGGTCTGCCACCATGGGTGAGGGCTGAGATGGGGATAGGGTATGTGCCCGAGGGTCGAAGGCTCTTTCCGTACCTGACAGTGATGGAGAATCTCTTGATGGGGGCCTATGTGGTTAGGAGCAGGGAGGATGTCGAGAGGGGCCTTCAAACTGTTTTCCAGCTGTTCCCGATACTGCGGGAGAGGAGAAACCAGTTGGCGAGGACCCTTAGTGGCGGGGAGGGCGAGATGCTGGCAATAGCGAGGGGCCTTATGAGCAACGCGAAACTCCTGCTTATGGACGAGCCTTCCCTTGGCCTGGCGCCAATAGTTGTCAAGGAGGTGTTCAAGGTGATAAAGAGGTTAAAGGAGAGGGGTGTGACAATCTTGCTAGTTGAGCAGAACGCCAGAAAGGCCCTTGAAGTGGCTGATAGGTGCTATGTGCTCGAGACAGGAAGGGTGGTCTTCCACTCAGACGCTAAGTCGGCCATGGAGCACCCAATGGTAAAGAAGGCGTATCTGGGAATCGAATAAATTCCGCTGCTTATCTTCACTCCCACTTCACTAGATAAACAGGGGGTGGGGGGGTTTGTTGACTTTCAGACCATATTTATTGTACTAGTCTTCCCTTCTCGGCAACGAGCTTCCCGTTCTTGAAAACCATTTCTACTAGGTTTACGCCGTAGTGGAAGGGTATGAACTTGTGGTTGGGCATGTCCAGAATTATTATGTCGGCCTTCTTGCCCTCCTCGATGCTCCCTATCTCATGGGCCCTGTTTATGGAGTGGGCGGCGTTTATGGTGGCTGCTGTGAAGACCTCGGCGGGCGTCATCTTCATCTGGAGGGCGGCTATGGTCATCATCATCTGCATGGATTCGCTCATATTTATGGCGCTTAGATCCGTTCCGAGGGCGATGGGCAGCCCCCTCCTTATTATCTCCCTGGCGTTGGCGTATTTGCCTAGGTAGCAGAACGGGGTTGTGGGCAGCAGCACACCTAAAACCCCCTTGGCCGCCAGCCTGTCTATCACGTCCATGGGAGTGTGGATGAGGTGGTCGGCGGACACGACTCCCAGTTCGGCGCCCAGCTCGCCCCCACCACTATGGGCCAGCCAGTCGGCATGTATCCTCAACTTCATTCCCAGCTCCCTAGCCCTCACCAGGATTCTTCGGGCCTGATCCACGTTGAAGAACCCGACTTCACAGAACACATCGGCGTATTCGGCTAAGCCCCGCCTCGCTATCTCCGGCAACCACTTCTCCACGATCTCCCTGGTGAACTCGTCGCCCCTGCCCTCCCACTCGGGCGGTATTGCCTGGGCGCAGAAGGTGGGCACAAGGTCTATCGGGTGGATCTTGTTGAGCGTCCTGATAACCTCCAACTGCTTGATCTCGCCCTCAAAGGTCATCTCATACCCGCTCTTAGCCTCTATGGTCGTCGTGCCATGTATCAGCATGAGGTCAAGTATTTTCTTGGTCTCCTCAACAAGCTCCCAGAGGGAGGCGGCCCTGGTGAGCCTGAGGGTTCTCGGCATCCCGCCGCCCCTCCGCTTTATCTCCAGATACGTCTTCCCCTCTATCATCATCTCAAGCTCGTCCTCCCTCGTCCCCTTAAAGACCAGATGGACGTGGGCGTCTATGAAGCCAGGTGAGACCACCTTGCCGCTCGCATCCACAAGCTCGAAGCCCTTCTCAACACGGTCTAACACCTCCTTGGTGGTTCCAACTGCAACTATCCTCCCATCCCTCACGGCAACCGCGCCATCCCTAATTATCCCGAGATCCCTCATCTCATCGCCAACCTTAGGCCTCTCAGAGGCTCCCCGCATTGTTAGAAGCTCGTTAGCGTGGACTATGACGAAATCGGCCTTAACAGGCATAACAGGCACCATGAAAACCGTTCCACAATACTTATATTAAGTCTCCCTCAGGCCATCAGTCGAGATTCAGATGCTCACTGACGTTTCTGAAACGACATCCTGCCTAAGCGTTAAAAAGCGCCATGCCCCGGCCGCAGAGCCGAATCTTCTAAGATAGATCTCACGGTTTTCCTCAGGGTTCTGTCCAGTTCCCTGATGGGTTTGGGGAGGGGCCTGTCTATGAGGTGCTCATCAACCCACGTGATCAGACAGTTATTATAGCTGAGGGTGTATGTAAGGTGGTCGGCCGCCCCCGTCACTGCCTCGAAAGCCTCGCCACAGTATTCCGAAGCTTTACTTATAAGTAGTTTCAGCCGGTTTACCTGCTCCTCATCCATCCTGCCCCTGATCTTAGACCCAGTGGACTCGTCGATCAGAACAAATCTACCATCCCTTAAAACCGTTAAGGAAACTCGAATGCCCATGAAGCCGCCAGCCATTTTGAAAGTTAAGAGTTTGGTCAAGCCAGGTCATGTATAGTATGGTTCTCAGGGATTTAATGCTTTTCAGACATACAGAGTGCGGCGGCTCCGGCCAACCATACCAGTGAATTATACGTGACGTTGAACTGGTATCCGCTGAGGACGAGCATTGACGCGCCTAACGCATACCACCTGCCCCCAGCCCTAAGGGATGAAAGCAGCCCTGCAAAGCACAGCCAAAGGGATGCGAGGAACACCGGGACAAGCCTTATGGGCACGGGTATGCCGAAAACCTCTATCACATATAACGCCAGGTAATTCGAGACCTTCCAGCTCGCCAGCGAGGCGAGGAGGACTGGAAGTATGGGCAGTGTGGGCAGGAGGAGTGCCATTATCTTAGGCCTCATACCCGAGAGCCTAAGCCCTATGATGCCAAGGATGGCTGGTAGTATTATTGAGAGCCACGTGGCGATGGTGGGCAGGCTCGGGCTCCATGGTATTTTGATCTCATAGTGGCTTGCCAGGAGTGTTGCCTCAAGGCTATATACGTGCATCGCTGCTGTAACCACAGCCGCCGCCAACCCAAATGCCTCGAGCCTTAACCCGCCTGTGACGAGTCTGTAAAGGATTATTAGGGATGTTGCCGGGATGAGGATGTAGTAGACTATGCTGATGGATGCAGGCGGGCTATCTCCAAGGTTGGTTATCACGATTGAGAAGGTCGCCAGAGCAACAGCACTATACGTTGATATAGTCAGTATGGGCGAGGCTGTAAGAGGCCCGACGGCTAGGAGGAGGATTAGGGAGGCTGTGAGGGTTGCGAGTAGGAATATTGTGCCGGGAAATATGAGCGGGGTGAACACCCTCTGGAGGGTTCTCATTAAGGCAAATTCGAGGAGGAGGAATACGAGCAGGGCTTTTGTAATAAAGTTTAAAAAAAGGGTTTGTTTGTAGCCCATCTCAGGCTCATCGCCTTCTAGCTATGACTATAGCGGCGGCAGCCACGATTATTGCTATGATTGATAGGGCGAGTACGAGGTTTGTCTGGCTTAGTGCGGCGTTAGCTAGGTCCGATGCCTCCGAGGCCCCAGACTCGGCGGCCTTAAGTGAGTTCTTAAGGTCGTTCAACTCCGACTCCAGAGCGTTTAGCGAGTCCTTTAATTGACTTATTGTCGAGTTAAGGCTGGCGCTCGCTCCCTCCATCCAATGGACATCATGCTCAAGATCGCTGATCATGTCCTTTATGTTTGATATCTCGGATTCAAGGTTGCTTATTCTCTCCTCCAGTGATGATGGGGCGGTTGTTGTTGCGCCCGTCGAGATCACCAGGCTATACCAGGCCGAGGTTGATTTAACCGCCTCCGACTCTCCACTGCCGCCTTCAAAGACGGCGAAGGCTGCGTGATAAGTGTTTCCAACCTCGAACTGAACGTCGTGCTCCGTATCAGCGGTTGTAAATGGCCTTGCTATCTCAAGGGTCCAGACGCCATTCGACCACTTCCCCCTAGCCCATATGTCCCAGAAACTGTCTCCAGGATCGCTCGACCTGGCCTGGGTATTGGCGTACTGGTCGGCTGCATACGGATGTGGTGGAGTGACCTTCCCACCCTCACCATAGTTAGGGCTATCGGGATTATCCTCGGCCCCATGCCAGTGCCAAAGATCCACCTCGCCCTGCGTGACGGCACCATTAGTTCCGAGCTGCATACATGGGTAGCCCATCATCGGCCCCCTAATATGCCACATTATAACGAACCTGTCCTGTTCCTCCTCACCTGGCTCTAGCTCTATGGTAGCTGTAGGGTCTCTCCACTTAGCAAGTATGAATAGCCAAGTCCCATTATGGGCCGCCTTTATGTCCACGAGGCTTACATGCCCCCCTCCAGCAGCCGAGGCTGCCAGGGGTACATCAACCTCAGGCGCCTCCGCCCAGAACGGCTCATCAGCAACGCCATCAAGTTTTAGGGATCCATCAACCCTGATGGCCACTATTTCAGGTGCCTGACTTATCGCTATCCTTGGGCTTGTGGTGGCGAGGAGTAGTGATACCGCCAGAATCGCTACTATAACATAGTAGTGGCTCTTCAAACTCCGCACCCCCACAGGTATATTGTAAATTTAAGGAAATAAACTTGTTGGAAAATTTCAATTCTCCTCCGATGAGAAGAGAAATTTCACACTATATCGCCTCGATCACTGTAGTTTGAGTATAGTAATCAAACAATCTAAGGAATTTCTTCTTTCTATATAAGAGCAAGCCTAGAGCAATGTCCATAGGTAGGAAGAGAACCTTGCCCAAATTTCTAATGATTATGTCCATTAGTGTCGGCCTTAGCCCATCAACCCTTTGAACTCTTATCCTGAAAAGGTACTTTCCCGGTGTCTGCCCCTTATAGCCCTCGAAGAGGGTAAAGTAGAGCATTGAGAGGTAGAATATTGGGATGTACGGATAAATTGCCTCGTACGTGAGGCTTGACGGCGTCAACTCCAATGTGAGCAACCTTAGTAAAGCCTGGCTTAACCCATGGCTGAAGAAGGCGCCAGTGAACACTCCAAGGATGGCTACATCAACCAGAAAAGCCCCAACCCTCCTAAGGGCAAGCGACCAGGTGAGCCTAGGCCCAAATGCCCTCCTCTGATCTATAATATCCCTGATTACATATATCAAGGCGCCCAGGACAGCCTTCCCATCCTTGGAGAGTGTATAGGTGCCGGCCTCGGTGACCCTTATGAATCCTACACCCTTAAGCTTCTTTAGATGGAAGTTGAGCAGGCCCTTATCTATGTTTAGGGTTCGCAGGAGCTCGGTATAGCTCATTTCAACATTCTCGTAGAGGTTAATGAGTATGTTAAGCCGTATCTCGTTTTTCAAAACATCCATGTAGTCAGGGAACTTAGCGAGGTAATCTATTAATAGGGGCTTGTAACTTATAGGCTCCTCAACCTTCTTCCAAACCAGATACATGGTATGGAGGCCCTGGGCTATGAATAAGAAGGCGGCAACCTCGAAAACTGCATGAAAAGCTTCGCTGAAGAGCCCCGGCCTTATATATGATAAGAACTCAGCAGTTTCAGCTCCTAGGTAGAGGAGGAGGGCAACGCCCATCGTCAAGTAGACCAGTGAGAGTCTCGTCCTCCTATGTATCCTATAGAGGCTTACACAGGTTATAATCGCGATTATAGCTGCAACCACCGCTCCAACATCTAACATTAAATCGATCAGCATACCCTATAGTTACTTATCCATTAGAGCTATAAATAAGAGTTTATTATTGCCACAAATACCATCGCTTATCGAAGCCTATCGAGAGAGTTATGGAAGTGGCGCGTTGCATCGATTTTCAGCTAAGATTCACCATACATGCAGATGAAATCATACTAATCCTCATCAAAACTGGATTTTACAATGATGGGCTAGCCATATTTGCGGGAAAAATTTGATTATTCTTCCGGGAAAATTGAGATTTTCCCAAAAGCTTTTATCGGAGACCCAACACTTTCTATGTGACATGGTAGACGAGCCTAGAAGAAGGTTTTTAGTATCGCTGTTGGCTGGAGGAATAATGTTGCCAATACTAAACAAGGGCATAGGTGCGGGCTGGGCTTCGAGGCTGGCGGAATTTTTGTCAGGGCTGAACCCTGTTAGAGACCCCGCAAGGATTGTCAGCAATGCTGAAAAAAGCGGCATCTCGAGGTGGAGGTATGAGTGGGTGATGGTCATTGACCTTGAAAGATGTGATGGGTGCGGGCTCTGTGAGGAGGCCTGCATCTCGGCCCACCAGCCCCTCCCAGGCCAAACCTGGATGAAGGTTTATATGCTTAGGGCTGAGGACGGAACCATATCCCCGTTACCAAGGCCCTGTATGCAGTGCCAGAACGCTCCCTGTGTCAATGTATGCCCGGTCGGGGCTAACTACTACAATGAAGATGGGATTGTCATCATAGATAAGGGCCGTTGCATAGGCTGTAGGATGTGCATGGCCGCCTGCCCCTACGGCGCAAGGTATTTTAACTGGAGAGCGCCTGATGGTGGCGTCAAGGAGCCCCATGGCGAGGAAGAAGTACATCCCGTGGGGGTTGTTGAGAAGTGCATGTTCTGTTATAAGCTTCTTGAAGAGGGTGGGCTACCGCCCTGCGTCAGGGCCTGTCCAATGAGGGCAATCTACATGGGTGAGAGGAAACAGGATGTTATGACAAATGGACTTGAAACCCTAAGGCTCTCTAAGGTGTTAGAGGAAAGGGAAGCCTTTAGGCTGCTGGAGGAGCTCGGCACCGAGCCTAGGGTTTACTATCTGCCTGGAAGGAGGGGGAAGGGATGTTTGGAGGGCTTGGAGGCGCCTCTAGAGCCTTAATGGGGGTGTGAGGGTTGGACGTTAGTAGGGAAACCGTTGTTAGGGATGCTTTGAGGCCTCTGACTAGAACTACCTGGAAATATTATCTTATAGTCTCGATTTTAGCCCTAATCACAGCCTGGGGCCTATACTCCTATTTCATACAGCTTGAGTCCGGGCTTATCGTGACTGGGCTGAGGGACACAGTGTTCTGGGGCCTCTACATAACTAACTTTGTCTTCTTCATAGGGATCAGTCATGCTGGAACCCTTATATCAGCCATATTGAGGGTCGCTAATGCGGAGTGGCGTAAGCCGATAACAAGGATGGCTGAGTACATCACAGTTATGGCGATATCTATAGGCGCCCTCTATCCATTGATAGATATGGGGAGGATTGACAGGATACTTAATGTTATCTTCTATGGGAGGATCCAGAGCCCCATAGTGTGGGACTTCATAAGCATAGGCACCTACCTGGTGGGGAGCATAACTTACCTGTATCTCCCCCTGATCCCCGACCTAGCCCTCTGCAGGGACAAGCTGGCCTTGCCAGGCCTTAGGGGAAGGATCTACAGGCTCTTCTCGCTTGGCTGGTCATGGCAGGACGGGCAGAGGCGGCTTCTCATGAGGGCCGTGAAGATAATGGCGATTATAATCATCCCAGTGGCCGTCTCGGTCCACACGGTCGTCTCCTGGATATTTGCCATGACTTTCAGGGCGGGTTGGAGGAGCACGGTGTTCGGCCCCTACTTTGTCGTCGGGGCGGTGCTCTCCGGTATAGCCACGATAATCTTCATAATGGCTGTGTTCAGGAAGGCCTATGGGCTTGAGAGACTCATAACCCCCAAGCACTTTGAGAATCTGGCCTACCTAATGGTGGCCACCGACCTCTTCTACATCTACCTGATGATAAACGAGTACCTGGTTTCGGGCTATATATGGGGGGTTAACGAGGCCTCGATCCTATCCAGCCTCTACTGGGGCGGCTACTCGGTCTACTTCTGGGCTATGGTGCTGACCCTAATTATCCCAATTCTCATAGTGGCTATACCTAGGACGAGGAATGTTGCTGGAATAGTGCTGGCCTCCATACTTGTTAACGTGTCGATGTGGATAAAGAGGTTTGTGATAATCATACCAACGCTGGCCGCGACCCCAATGCCTCCGACTACTCCCGTAATATACATACCTTCACTGATAGAGCTGTCGATAACCTTGGCGGGCTTCTCAGGCTTCGGCCTCATGCTCGCCATATTCTCAAAGCTCTTCCCCCTGATCTCGATTTGGGAGGTGGTTGAGGAGTGAGGGGCTTGGCAATCCTGGTTACCGCAGTTTTAATGCTAGCCTTCCTCACAGCCCAGCCAGCCCTCACCCAACCCCAGATTAAGATACCCTATGTGAAGAGCCCAAGCGTCATTATAGACGGTATTCTTAGTGATGGAGAATACCCCAACGTATACTCTGACCCGTCAGGCATCAAGGTAGCGATGTTGC
>WAQG01000083.1 GCA_015520395.1 Candidatus Geoarchaeota archaeon | reverse complement strand
TTACAGGACAAAGATGCCAGTATTAATGGTATTAATACTTCTCTCAACCCCATTGATGACGGCGGGCTCCTCTGCGGCTTACATTCACGGGGCCCGTCAACTACGTGAGCTCAATAAACGTGACTTTGTGGATTATCGTAATTACTGTTTTCGGGCAGGGGACTTAGGTTTGACTGGCGTTTCGCCGGTAAGTGGACATCAACATCTGGTTGCCTGGACATACAATGGATCAATGTGGCTTAGCACTGCAGTTTCGGTGGGGGCTGAACACCTTAATGCAACCCCACTAACGGATCCTGAAGTTACATTAAGTGTCCCAGTAATGCCCAGGAGCCTTAACGCCGAAACACCAATATGCATCTCAGCCCCACTGCTACCCCCTATCAACGTGACTAAGGTCATGGAATTCGCCCCAACTTCAGGAACCCTAGTAGAGACCGCACTCGACGGGCTTAATAGCTACATTTTGATAGGTTTCGACTGGCGGGGCCCCCAGCCACTACTTAGGGCAAGGAGACCTCAAAGCTTTGACAGGCCAGTGAAGACGTATAGGGTTGTGGGCCCAGCAGCAATATGGGAGCCTCCAACGCCGGGGGTGGAAACGATGATAGTGTCGTTCAAAAGCAGATATTTCAACGAGACCCACTATAGCTCGTGGTATGCCTACACGGTTAAGAAGCTGGACT
Organism: Candidatus Geoarchaeota archaeon; assembly: GCA_015520395.1. GTDB lineage: Archaea > Thermoproteota > Thermoprotei > Gearchaeales > WAQG01 > WAQG01. The sequence goes on along the minus strand of WAQG01000083.1, from coordinate 5,174 downwards.
TCCCAAATGGAACTGACGAGATTGAGTTTTATTTGACCAACGCGACCAGCCGCTCAGGCTACTATGTGGAGATTAATGTCTATGATGAGTCAGGTAGCAGCCTTCTCTACAGCAAATATGGTTGGGTTTACGTCGACGGAAGTCAGCCTATATACTTGGGGGTTAGCGCTAACCTCTATAGTGTAGGTCTCAGCAGCCAGCCGGTAAAGGTCGCCTTTTGGGTATATGGCGTCGCCGGGAAGACCATCGATGCCGTCATATACGCCAGGGTGAGGGTGTCAAGGTACATAAACAGCTATGTGTCTGTGGGCGCGAAGGACGTTATAGTAGGGTATGACAGTCACAATATCCATTTAGTTAAGTATGGTAACTACATACTCGTACCATCGGTAATCCCTGCATTAGGGCATATAGATGGTAGTGGAACATTCCAGCTCTCAGTGACCTACCGCCGCTGGAACGAGTTAAACCCACCTCAATCCATCACAATATATGCATATTATGGCGACATGCTTATAGGAAGCTCCACAGCGTACAGGTCGGGAAGCTACCCGTATTACGAGTACCACTTCACAAGCTGGAGTTGGAGTTGCCCGAACTGCGCAGTAAAGGCTGTGCTACGGACTATGGGTGCGGACGGATACATACTTATAGGCCCATTCCCGCAAATAGGATTCTGGAACCCCGGGGAAAAGGATGTAGTGATACACGATGTGAGGCTCGTGGGCGCATTTAGACCCGAGATGAATAGGCCGAGATCATGGATCTACAGGAACGCCGCCTCAAGCTGGCTCATAGCACATATCTCTGACTATTATACATATCCTGAGGAGCCACCTTACGGCTATCACGGCGCATCAAGCATAGTTTCGCTAAGATTAGATACCAGTGGAGGGAGGACTGATGCGCCTAAAATAGCTATAACACTGCTGCCCTACCGATCAAGCAATCATAGATACCACCTATTCAAGAGGTATACGCTCACATTTGTGTCAACAGCACCTATAAGTGACTATGAGTACCATTATTGGGTCGAGGATCTCACAGCGCGGAGGCTGCTTAGATTCCTCAGCCCCCTGGTAACTGTGATCAATATAATCTCTGAGATTATACGGGAACTTAAGGTGCCCCGGGTATTAGGGCTGGCCGCATTTGTGGCTAGGACTGCACTTGAGACGGCCGTTGGCAACGTTGATGTGTATGTGGAACAGGGTACACAAGCTATAGTCAAGATAAACGTAGGCTGGGCGGAAATGGGAATGCCACAGGGGGTTTCGATGGTTTTTGATATAGGTGCCGCTGGGCTGACAAGCTGCAGCTTTACACTTGCACGGATTGAAACCTCGCTAAATGGGCTCTCCGGCAAGGATATTTATGTCGGCGCCACCGCGAACATAGATAGAAGGATCTCGAACATACCCATCAATAGCAGTATTGACAGGTATAGAACCCTCTACTGCGGATACCAGGAGGAGGAGCCAACGATGGAATACACCTATAAATGTACACCTGGAGAAAAGGCGAGATGAGGAGCTTTTAAAAGGCGGGAATATTTACCCTCCACTCTTCCATCCACAACCTTCCCACATCTCAAGCATACCTATGCATGTTTTCTGGCTTCAGGCCCCATACCCCCTCCCTATCGTTAATACAGTCCAGCCTACCTTTTAACGATCATGTGGCAGCACCTTCTTGCTGGCGGGATTCGTTAAAAATGGGTTAAGATTGGGTGAAGCTGGTGGGCGTTTTCTCGATCGTTACGCGGGATGCCGAGATACTGGTTTCATATCTTAGCTGGGCGGTGGGATATGTTGATTGGGGCATCCGTTCTCCGCGCTCCATAGATGGAACCTTTTGCTTCATTGCCTCTCCTGGTTTCGCTAATCCATCTGAAATATGGAGATAAGGAAGGATGAGATTGATCTATGAGCAATAAAGCCGTAAGATGGTTGGAATATAGTAGAATTATTTCAGCATGTTTAAAGTCTATACTTAATGGCTCTAATAGCACAGCTGGGATGGATACTTGACCTTGACTGGGTCTAGTACTGAGTCTAGGTGCCTACAAGGCTGAGACGTTAAATCATTTAGAACTCTATGACCGGTTTTCTGAGGCGGTCGCAGAAGATTCCTCGCAGCATCGCCTTAGTGTTATATGCGATTCCGAACTCTCCATGCCGGTTTAAGGCTAGGACGCCCGCGGTTCCCTCTCCAGCCAGCCTGGATATCACCTGAATCACCCTTTCAGCTGACCTCTGCGGCGAATATCCCCTTGCTATCAGGTCGACGACCCTAAAGCAGAGATTCGTCACTATCAGGTATTCTCCAAGGCCTGAGGCAACGGCTGCGGCGGAGTCGTCTGCATAGAAGGCTGCACCGGGTATTGCGCTGGCACCCACCCTTCCAGGAAACTTAAGCCAGAGCCCTCCTGAAGAAGAGCCTGCAGCGAGCTTTCCCTCATCGTCTAGAGCTACTGCTCCTACAGTCTCTATTACCTCAAACATGTCGTGATATTTCCTAAAGAACCCTACATTCTTGGGTAGTTTATAGATGCCCTCCATGAACATCTTCTTATAATTATAATATTCTCTGAGCTTTGAGGGTAACATTACTGGCTTAGCTACCTCAATGCCTGTTGTCTCTGCTAGCTTTTCAGCCCATTCGCCAGACATTATGACGTGGTCAGTATAATCCATGACGCGCCTTGCGAGGGATATTGGGTGCCTAACTCTACTAACTCCTGTGACGCTACCAGCTCTCATAGTTGCCCCATCCATTATCCCAGCATCCATCTCAACTTTTCCTATGATGTTTAAGGCAGAACCGCTTCCGGCGTTAAAATGGCCGGATTCCTCAAGCTGGGCTATAACGGTTTCAACAACCTCAAGAGCAGAGGCACCACCCTTAAGCAGTTCTCCGCCCATCTCCAGCACGCCTCGAAGTATCGTTTCAGCTTTCCTCCTCTTTTCAGGGTTTGGCCAGGCCCCCGAACCCCCTAAGATGCCCAGGCACCACAACTGGTTTCACCACTATTTGAAATTCAACACAGAAATATATTTACCTTTTTGCCCCATCCTTAAGTAGGATGGATAAGCCTATAGTGTATAGGTACAGGGGTAATCTGGGGCTACTGATACTTGCCCTCATAACCCTTGTAGTTGCCTTAATGCTTATATTCGTGGCTGGAAAAAGCGTTTTTCTCCTGCTTGGCCTTCCTCCGAGGCTCGTGTCTGCAATAATGGTGCTGAGCTTCATTGGCAGCTTTGTAAACATACCAATCTACAAGATCAGGATGGGAAGAGCTATCTATGTGGAATTCGAGTACATAGACTTTATGGGGGTTAGATACCGGGTGCCATACGAGTGGACGCTTTATGGGGATGACGTTATGATAGTTGCTCTTAACGTTGGAGGGGCTCTCATACCAGTCCTGATCTCCATCTACCTACTCTGGAGAGTAGCTCTCCTCAAACCTCCGGCCCTACCCTGGGTTTTGGTCTCAGTGGCTATAACAGCTATAGTTGTTCATTTCGCCGCTCGTCCCATCAGGGGGCTTGGCATAGCTGTCCCATCCCTCCTACCCCCACTCGTAGCCTCTACAGCCGCCTTAATGAATGCTGGAAGTGGCCCTGAGTGCGTCCTGGTGACGGCCTACGTTGCCGGAACCCTTGGCTCCCTCATAGGGGCTGACTTGATGAATATCCCAAAGCTTCGAAGGCTTGAGGCCCGCATGGTCAGTATAGGTGGTGCTGGGACGTTCGACGGGATTTTTCTCTCCGGGATATTCGCCGTCATCCTCGTGTTGATGCTTTACTAGAGGGAAACCCTCCTAGACTTGCCGCCATACCTAAAGATCACACTTATAAACCTCTTAAGCCCCGAGGTCTGGATCTTCTTATGCATAACATACTCGATCTGGAATATTCCGGCCGGATTCTTAGCCTCAACTATTATTCGCACAGGCCTCCTCTTCCCCCCCTCGATCCTAACCCTCTTTATCGCAAGGGCCGAGAACGCATGTATGCTCCCCCTACCAAACCTATATGGAACTCTAGCCCTTCCGCCCGCCATGTCTGTTCCATCGCCAACCTTGACTGTCCCGGCCTCCACCGTGAGGGCCTGCACATCGTCGTCGTGGGCGTAGATTGCGTGGAGTATCTCCTGCCTTATCATGTATAGCTCCCGCCTCGACTTCCCGGTGCCAGCATATATTTGGGGAAGCAGCCTGTCGAGGATGGGTTTTGCGATGCAGACCCCGTGTAGTGGGTGTAGCGTTCGGTGGATCGAGTTCCCGATATCGTGGAGGTAGGCGCCCATCATGACCACAAGCTCGGCGTCCTGGAGGGTGCCAGTCCCGTTCTTAACCATGCTTGAGCCCGCCTTGCCCCTCACAAGCCTGAAGACCTCCAGCGCGCTTCCCGCAACTATCCTTGAGTGGACGGGGCCATGATCGTTATAGTTGAGCCTCTTAACCGCCATAACGTTCGACATTCTCAGAAGGGTCTGAACCTCCTCGTCACCCTCAAGTATTTCATAGGCCTTCTCGACCAGCGGGTTTGTGAAAAACTCCTTTATCAAGTCGGGCCCAACTACAACCATTTAAGGCACCACCCCATAATGTTTGGGAGGTAGGGATATAAAGCTGAAGGGGATGGGGGACGGCATGGCGAGGCTGCATGTAATATTCCATGGTGACTGTGATGGTGTTTCGGCCGCCGCCCAGGTGGTCATGAAGTTTAGACGGCGGAGGATTGAGCTTAAGGTTTCGAAACCGAACAGGCTTCACATAGAGGCGTCTCAAGTTCCCGACAACGCGACCCTAATAGTCGTTGATATAGCCTTAAACGGGCATAACCATCGGGAGGTTTTCAAGGAGTTCGACAGGATAGTGAGGGGTGGAGGCGCGGTTTACTATATAGATCACCACAGGGTTCCCGAGGGGGTCGACCTTTCCCTCATGCCCGCCACCCAGGTTTATCATAGGGAGGGGTACTCGGCATCCCAGCTGGTCAACGAGTTCCTTGGCCTGAGCTCAGAGCCCAAGGCCTTGATGCTCGCATACTATGGGGCTTACGCCGACTACCTTGAAAGAAATGAGTATATGGAGAGGGTGGAGCATATGGTTGATCGGAGGAACCTCGTCTTTGAGGCGGCGCTTCTCTCGACCGCCATGG
>WAQG01000082.1 GCA_015520395.1 Candidatus Geoarchaeota archaeon | reverse complement strand
GGTATGGTGTCGTGACAGCCGAGTTCAAAGGCCTTGGGGCACTCAACCTCCTTATGAGTGGAACCATAGCCCAATGGCTTTTCCCTGGGGACAGGGTTATGGCCGAGCTTATCGAGGAGCCCAAGCGTGTCGGCAACATCAAAATACTGAGTTTTGAGGATTACAGGCTTTGGAGGCTCTGGGAGGGTGAATGGGTGGAGGTATGGCCCCCCTTCAGAACCGAGACCTCCCTGCCGAGGAGAAGCATCGTTTCAGGCGAGCTACTCTATGAGTACAGGGTTCTGGTCAGGGAGGCTATAAGTGAGGGCGACTTTAGGGGGATTGTGGAGTTGGAGCAATACCACTATGCCTCCAGGGAGGAGGTTGTGGCGGTGTGGAGGTGTCCGGTCTGCGGACGGTACTTTGAATCAAACCTGCCACCACAATGCCCCGAAGATGGTGAAGAAGCCAGGCTTCAAGAGATACGTGGCTCGCTGCCGTCCTCAAGGTTCCTAATAGTTGAGCTCATCGGCGGGAGGCCCTATGAGCCAAGGATCCTTGCTTACGTCAGGGTTGATACCCCAATACCACTCATGTCAAGGAGGGTGGTCGAGGATGGCCGTGCCAGAAGGGAGAGGATGATCAGAGAGAGGGTTTTCAGGGAGGACTGGTTTCACCCAACCTTCTGGCCCGAGGCATACGAGAAGAGGGATGAGCTCGTCAAGAGGTACAGGGAGTTGGCCTCCCTATATGGCAAGAAGGTTGCCAGGGTCATGTTGGGCGAGGAGCTCTGGAAGACGTCGCTTATGAATGCAAATACGGCAGCGGCGAGGATAGCCAGGGTCGTCGTCCACCCGGACTACAGGGGGGACGGGTTAGGCGTACTCTCAGTCAAGATGGCTTTAAGGTGGATCGCTGAGAGGAGGGTGCCGGAGATGAGGAGGAGGAAACATGTGGTTGAGACCATAGCCCAAATGGCGAGATACAACCCCTTCTTCGAGAAGGCGGGCTTCAGCTATGTCTGGGAGACTTGGAGCGGCCGCCCAGTACTGATGTATCCCCTCACCGACGAGGCTAGAAGGATGCTCGAGAGCTTTCTTAAGCAGGACAAACATGCAAGTAGGCATGGTGGGAAGCTCTACAGGTCTAGGTACGGGCAGGTGGACCCGCTTTCGGGGCCCATAGTGTTTAAGAACGTCTCGAAGTCCTACTCAAGCCTCCTAGACATCTCAGGCCTGAGGCCCGAGGTTCAGAAGGTGCTTAAAGCCTTCGGTGTGGAGAAGCGCCTGGTGGAGAAGTACGTCCTGAAGGATGTTAACCTTGAGGTAATGCCGAGGGAGGTCGTAGCTGTTATAGGCGCCTCGGGCGCCGGGAAGACGACCCTGCTAAGGCTGATAATAGGGTCGGCGCAGGGCTGGGGGGACGAGGCCTACAAGCCAACCTCAGGGGATGTGAGGCTTCCGGGAAATGTTAGGTTGAGCTATATGCTTCCGGGGGAGCGGGAGCCTGAGTTCGGCGATGAAACCATACTTGAACATGTTGCTGAGAAGGTTGGAGACACGGGAGCGGCGGTTGAGATACTCAGCATGACAGGTCTCTCAGACGCGATATTCTATAGGGCGAGGTTCCGGGAGCTTTCAACCGGTCAGAAGGAGAGGGCTAAGCTTGCAAGCCTGCTGGCTGAAAGGCCAAACCTACTGATCATAGATGAGTTTTCAGCCCACCTAGACCCCCTCACGGCAATGAGGGTTGCAAGAAAGATCTCTAAGATCTCAAGGGAGGCCGGGATAACCCTGATAATATCAACAAACAGGCCTGAGATAATAAGGAGCCTTGCGCCAGACAAGGTGATCTTCGTCGGATATGGTAGAGCCACAGCGATGAGCTACAGTCCCGAAACCCTAAAGCACCTATAACAACCATGAGTCATCTCAACCGAGTATTCAACCTGCTGCAGCCCATGGCTGTTATCTAAGGATGCTCTTTAGATAACATCTTTTATTGTTTTGGCGGTTGTTGTTAGGTTGGTGGGGAGGCGTTGTATGTCAAACCATCGATGGACAAGCTTATCGAGGAGCTTAGGGAGCTTAAACGGAGGGCTGAGCTTGGGGGTGGTCTTGAGAGGATTAAGAGGCAGCATGCCAAAGGTAAGCTGACGGCTAGGGAGAGGATTGAGCTTCTCTTCGATCCGGGCACGTTTGTCGAGGTCGACAGGTTCGTTGTACACCGAACAACCTACTTTGGGCTTGACAAGGAGAAGTACCTCGGCGATGGGGTTGTGACGGGATTTGGGAAGGTTAATGGAAGGCTTGTCTTCGCCTTCTCCCACGACTTCACGGTGTTCGGCGGCTCCCTGGGGGAGATGTTCGGCAGGAAGGTCGTTAAGATCATGGACATGGCTGCAAAGGTTGGGGCCCCGATAGTTGGGATGAATGACTCTGGTGGAGCTAGGATACAGGAGGGGGTGGCGAGCCTCGAGGCCTATGGAGAAATATTTAAGAGGAATACCTGGTACTCCGGGGTCGTCCCTCAGATATCACTGATCATGGGGCCCTGCGCCGGAGGCGCCGTCTACTCCCCGGCCCTGACGGACTTCGTCATAATGGTTGACAACCCGGCAACCTTCATGTTCATAACGGGGCCCGAGGTCGTGAAGGCGGCGACGGGCGAAGAGGTGACCTTCGAAGAGCTGGGCGGTGCCAGGGTTCATGCCACAAAGAGCGGGCAGGCGCACTTCATAGCCGAGAGCGACGAGGAGGCAATAGCCCTGACCAAGAAGCTGCTCAGCTACCTTCCCTCAAACAACATGGAGGAACCGCCATATGTGGATACCGGCGACCCGCCCGACAGGGTCGACCCGGAGCTGGAGTCCATAGTCCCCACAGACCCCATGAAGCCGTTTGACGTTAGGGATGTCATAATCAGGGTTGTCGATAACGCCGAGTTCTTCGAAGTTCATGCTCACTGGGCTCAAAACGTCGTCATAGGCTTCGCCAGGATTGCCGGGAGAACCGTTGGGATCGTGGCCAACCAGCCAGCATACATGGCGGGCGTACTAGACATAGATGCCTCGGACAAGGCCTCAAGGTTCATAAGGTTCCTCGACGCGTTCAACATACCAGTAATAACGTTCGTGGACGTCCCAGGCTACATGCCCGGAACCTACCAAGAGCACGGCGGGATAATCAGGCATGGCTCCAAGATGCTCTATGCTTACGCCGAGGCAACGGTTCCCAAAGTGACTATAATTCTTAGAAAGGCCTACGGCGGCTCCTACCTAGCCATGAACGCGAAGAGCATGGGGGCCGACATAGTCTATGCGTGGCCCTCGGCGGAGATAGCGGTTCTGGGGCCTGAGGCCGCCGTCCGAATACTCTACAGGAAAAAGGTGAGAACCATGAAGGAGCCCGGGAAGTTTATAGAGGAGAAGATCGCGGAGTACAAAAGGTTCTTCGCAAACCCCTACAGGGCTGCTGAGCTCGGATTTGTTGATGAGGTTATAGAGCCCAGGGAGACCAGGCCAATGATAGTGAAGGCCCTCGAGATGCTGGAAAACAAGAGGGAGGAAAGACCGCCAAAGAAGCATGGTGTAATGCCGGTATGAAGAAGGCTTGGCGTTTCCGGAAAGCGGCAAGGGCTACTCTAGGGCCCGCCCACACTCAGGGCAGAACCTCACGTCTACTGGGATGTCGGCTCCGCAGTATGGACACTTCCTTATTGGTATACTGGGTAATGCGAGCCTCGCCCTCCTCTCACTCTCATACCTCTTCGCTATGAGGACTGCGGCCTCCATCAGTATGAGTATCGGTAGGAATAGGACTATGTCTGCTATGGGTCCCCCATCAGGGGTTATTATAGCTGTAACTATGAAGAGGCCCGCGTAGATGTACCTCCTGTTCTTCGTGAACGACTCCGTCGATATAAGCCCAAGCCTGACCAGGAGGACGAAAACCGCTGGAGCTGTAAATGTGAGGCCCGTCATCAAGACAGTGATAAACACAAGGTAATAGAAGTCCATTATCGACACTATGGGCTCCGCCCCAACAACCTCGAAGAACGGCATCATCGCCCATATTAGGAACCTAGCGACAAAGAAGTAGCCGAACGCGGAGCCGAATGCGAAGAGCCCTAAAAAGGCCGCCATGAAGCCCCAGACCATTCTCCTCTCATGGGGGTAGAGGGCCGGGTCAATATACTTATAGAACTCGTAGACTATGACAGGGGAGCTGACGATCACCCCGAAGACCACGGAGGCTATCAGGTAAAGCTCAATGGGAGTCACGACGCCCACGGCAATCAGCCGGAGTTCCTCGGGCATGACTTGATCACGTATTATCTGGAGAATCTTGCCTATAAGCGGGTTATAGAAGTCAAACGGGTTTTCGAGAAAGCTCATGTCAGCCGGGAGAACCATGAATATGATACTGGAGATAGCCACACTATAGAATATGACCTTAAGCCTCTGTGCAAGCTCCTCTATGTGCTCCCAGATAGGCCTCGGTACATCTCTCTCCGCCACTCCACGTCACCGATCGTGGCCAGCCGCTACTCCTTCTTCTCTTTAAGCTTCTTGGAAATCTCGTCGAGTATCTCGCTCTTCGTCTTACCCTTCGTCTCTATCCCAAGGCTTTTGGCAAGCTCGAGTATCTTCTCATCGGCCTCTTCCTCCTCCCTCGTCGGCCTCCTAGTCGTCTCTACTTCGAGGCCCTTAGCCGCCCTCTCAAACTCTCTCTTAGCGAGGCCTATCGACCTGGCTAGCTCCGGGAGCTTGCTGGGCCCCCACAGCAATATTATTGCAACTATCGCCAGCACAAGCAGCCATTCCATTCCGGTCAGCGCCATTCCACACCCTCCTCACAAATTTACAGTAAAACCTTTTATTTATCTGTGTGCTTCCTCCATCCGGTTGCCATGCCCTTATTG
>WAQG01000081.1 GCA_015520395.1 Candidatus Geoarchaeota archaeon | reverse complement strand
GAATATAGCCTTAACGGTATAGTAGGTTTCAGGTTTGAACTCCTCAATCTCCCTGCAACGCTCATAAACGAGCCTTAAGGCAGGAGTTTGAACCCTACCTGCACTCAAGACCTTAAACTTCCTGCCACCAGCTCTACGGTAAGCCCAGGTCAGAGCCCTTGTTAGGTTAGCTCCCCACAACAGATCCAGCCTGTCTTGACACCACCCCGCGTAAGCCCTACTTACATCCATGGGTGCCAGGCTCCGATAAGACTCTCTGAGCTCCTCCTCCGTCAACGCGTTAAACATCATTCGCCTAACTATTTTCGAGTGGATGTCCAAGCCCAGAAGCATCTCAAGTATCTGCATTGCTATGTAGCTCCCTCGCCTATCGAGATCCGTCGCCACAACAACCTCGAAGCCATCACTAAGCTTAGACACAACCTTCCTTATCGCGTGGATGAAACGGGATTTCTTCGGTATTGGAACATAACGATAATCGTTTATCCCTGGGAGAACTGGATAACGCCAACCTCTATTCAGATCCTCCCTAAAATCCAAGTCGTAAAGATGGCCTGAGGCCGGTACTACGAACGCCTCCCCGTAGCTGTAAACGGTCACACCACTAACCTTAAACCTCTTCACGCTGGCCCCGAAAAGCGCCTTAGCTATGCGCCGAGCAACGTCGGGCTTCTCCGCTATTATTAGTCTCCTCAAAACTGCTCCATCAGAGAAGACACGGGTAGGAATTTAAGCATTTACAACCAAATCATGGTTGGTCTTAGATGGATATGGTTAACCTGGCATGGCTAGAACAGACTATGTCCTGGCTCATAGAGAGCTACGGCATCTTAGGCATATTTATAGTGTCGCTGGTGGGAAACTCGATACCATATTCGACCATACCCTACTTAATACTTATAGCACTGTACAGCGCAACGCTGCCCCTTGAAAAACAGATAATGGTTATACTGGCTGGAGGCCTGGGGGCAGCTATAGGAAAGGTCATAGTACTGATGCTTGGGAAGGCCGCACGTACTGTGTTATCTGAGGAGGCTAAGGAAAACCTAGAGGTTTTCCTCAGGCTTTCCAGGAGAAGCATGTTGTTTGCCATATTCATCTTTGCCGCCCTGCCACTGCCCGACGACATACTGTACATGCCTCTGGGCGTCTCCGGATACAGCACTACAAGATTCTTCCTATCAGTGCTGGCGGGCAAGATAGTAATAACATGGCTAACGGTCGGTTTCAGTGATATAATAGTTGCCCCCTTCATCTCATTCCCCCTATGGATACAGGTGGTAGTACTCCTCATCATAACAGTGATACTCACATACATAATCATCAAGATAAGATGGATAAGGATCGTCAAGTCTTACCAGGATGGAGGAATCCTATCGAGTATCGGAACATTTCTCGAAGAACTTGCAAATATTTTCAAGATTAAATAGATATGTCCAAATGAATGTTTATTTAATCCATAATTGATATCAACTTTAAGCAATGTATGGACAGTCTTCTTTAAATACCACTATGATCCTACTAGGTAATGGATGTTGAGAAACGCGCGTGACGCGTTTAGACGCTGGACTATATACATGCGGTATTCTGGGGGCTGGAAGATAGCTAGGCGATACTTTGTCATCGACGCGTTCCAAACGACGCTAACCGTGATAAGCCTCATGGTGAGCAGCTATGTCTTTGGCGTTAGGGAGCCCAGAACGCTGATAGGCTTTCTGATCAACGTGGCCATCGCAACGATGCTTGCGGGAATCTCAATAGTAATGCTGGTAGAGACGGTCGAGAAGGGAAGGGAGTTGGAGGAGCTGGAGAGAGCGCTGTTAAGGGATCTAAACAACACCATCTTGGAAAGGGCCGCCATGGCCGCGATAGTAACCGCCGTGATCATGGAGCTCCTAGGAATACTCCTTCCCATCTCGATTCCAGTGCTGATGATAGTAGCTTTCTCAAACTCTATGCTGAGCGACCAGCTAATTCTGACAATCATAGCTATTGAACTTGTGTTGCTGTTTCTCGTTGGCCTATTCTTAGGAAGCAGGCCCATCTGGAGAATGGTGCTCATTGGAGTGGTATCAGTGCTGCTTGGGGTAGCATTAGCTCTTATCGGTGTAACACTTAATGCTGCATTGTAGGTTTATATCCCACCGAGTCCCAAAGTATTAGATGGGTGGGAACTGAGTTGGCTAGGGTAAAAAAGCTTGTCCTTGACATCCTGATACCCCGCGAGCTACATATAATTGAGCTTTCAATGGCGATAGCAAGTGTAAGTGGTGTGGAGGAGGTGAAGGCGACGGTTCAGGAGGTTGATGAGCGAACCTCAACCCTCAAAGTGGAGGTTACGGGGAACGGAATAAGCTATGAAAAGATCTATAACACAATCTCCCACCACGGCGCCTCGCTGCGCAGCGTTGACGAGGTTGTTATAGCTGGCTAAGGCTCCAGGATACCGGATAGAAGCCTTGCAACGTCGCTTCTGAAATGCTTAAGTATAGGCCTCCCCCTCTTGGATGCGCGCCACTCGTCAACATCCAGGACGCCATAGCTTAGATCCTCCTCATAGTATTTTGCCTTAACCAAGACCTGCCCGCGGGACGTAACTATATGGCTGCCCCCCCAGAACCCGAACCCCTCATAGTTCCCAACGGTATTAACGTAGACAACATTAACCGTGTTCTCAAGCGCCCTAGCCACCGTGAACGTCTCAAAGAACCTTCGGCTCACATCGGGTGACGCTGAGATATTCACAACTGTGTGAACACCCTTAAGTGCTAGGTACCTTATCAGCTCGGGGAAGAAGAGGTCAAAGCATATTGTTATTCCAAGCCTGCCATACTCCGTCTCGACTATGAGGGGGCGTGCTCCCGCCCTGAAATACCTGCCCTCCTCAAACATGTAGTATGTGGGCAGATACATTTTCCTGTACACGTCTATTCGGCCATCCCTATGAATGAAGGCCGCACTATTGTATAGTATGCCTGGGTTGCCAGGGCTTTCCTCAGCCAGACCTACCAGCACGTCTATACCCAGCCTTCTCGCCTGCTCCGAGATGAGGAGGGTTGAGGGGCCTGGAACAGCCTCCGCCAGCTCGTAGAAAAGATCCTTGGCGGTATATCCGGTTAAGGCCAGTTCTGGGAAGACTACGAGGTCGGCCTTCTCGCCAGCGGCAATCTCCATGTACTCAAGAATTTTCTCAAGGTTCGCCTTCTTGTCGGCAACCCGGCTCGATATTTGGGCCAGCGCCACTCTAAACTTATGCAAGGAGACCACCACCTATAACCTCGGAAGCATAGCTTATTATCTTTGGCTAGAGAGGAAATCCTGGTGATGGCTTTGGGGGTCTTCGATCTGTCTATAGACTATGAATATGTCTTCGAGAGGATAACCAACTTCATAAGATGGTATGTCGGGAGGGTGGGGGCAGTAGGTGCTGTTGTTGGACTTAGCGGTGGAATAGACTCCAGCCTGACCGCCAAGCTTCTTGTCGAGGCTTTAGGCCCAAACCGTGTTCTTGGGTTAATACTTCCTGAGAAAGGGTCAACACCTAAGGAGGATGTTGATGACGCATTAGAGCTTGCTGAGCTCCTCGGGATAGAGCATAGGCTTATAGACATAACACCCATCGTCGAGAGCTTTCTCTCGGTGCTCCCTAAGGCAGACAAGGTGGTAGTCGGGAACATTAAGGTGAGGACAAGGATGGTGATACTATACTATTTCGCTAATGCCCGAAACATGCTGGTTGCAGGGACGAGCGATAAAAGCGAGCTTCTCATAGGCTACTTCACCAAGTATGGCGATGGCGCCTCAGACTTCACGCCCATCTCGGATCTCTACAAGACTCAGGTGAGGATGCTGGCCAGGTGGCTTGGGCTCCCGGAGAAGATCGTAAGTAAGAAGAGCAGCCCTAGGCTATGGCCTGGACACATGGCCGAGGAGGAGCTCGGAATAACATACGACCTCTTAGACCAAATACTCTATGGCCTTGTCGACATGAGAATGAATGTGGACGAAGTCGCAAGGAAGCTTGGAGTTAGCCGGGAGCTAGTCTCAGGTATTTGGAAGAGGATTCTTGCAAACGAGCATAAACGGAGAGGCCCCATGGGAGTACAGGTGAGTGGCAGGAGCTATGGCGTTGGATACAGACTCCCACATATAACTTAAAATCCGCATTATAGATATCTGGTTTAGGGCGTGAGGGCTCTAATAGGGTATGTGAAGACTAATCCGCACGACCATGTTGAATACTTGGCTAGAATAGAAGATGTAACGAGTATAGCGGTGGCCGCTGGCTACGAGCCCGTTGGCGTGGTTGTACAGACGCTTCTCAAGGAGAATCCAAGCCTGGTCTTCGGGAAGGGTAAGGTTGAAGAGATCTCAGACATGGTTTGGAAGACGGGGGCAGAGGCATTTATAGTCTACAATATACTCAGCAGCATTCAGCAATTAAACCTAGAGAGAAGGCTGGGCATAAAGGTCATCGATAGATATGATTTAACGCTGGAGATCTTTGAGAAACATGCGTCAGATAAGGCTTCAAAGCTCCAAATAGAGCTTGCCAGAACCCTAAAACGCTTCCCTTACGAGAAGCTTCGAGCCTCCATAAAGTACTTTGGAGAGAGACCGGGGCCACATAGTGCTGGAGAATACGCGTACCATAGGGTTGTTGGACAGCTGAGAAGACGGATAAAGATGCTTGAGGAGGCTATAGAGGAGGAGAGAGTTAAGAGGACGCAACAACTCCTCCGAAGACGCAGACTGGGATACCCGATCCTCGTCCTCTCAGGCTATTATAATGCTGGAAAAACAAGCCTTTTTAACGCCCTAACCAACCTGAGAAAGCCCGTCAGCGACGCCCCATTCACAACCCTATCCAGCAAGTACTACCTGGCTCGAAGGGCTGGTAGAAGGTTCTTCGTAGTGGACACGATAGGGTTCGCCATGGGCCTCGACCCCAGGGTGATACATTCATTTAGGCTCACCCTTGACGACATTGTTTTCTCTGATGTCGTGATCCTAACCCTTGATGGCTCGGATTCCGCAAGGCTCTTCAATTTAAGGCTGCGAAGCAGCTTGCAGATTCTTGAGGAACTTGGGGTGGGCGAGGACCGGATCGTTGTGGCCATTAACAAGGTTGATATGATAGGGGACGACGAGCTTGCCGAGCGTGTCAGCATCGTTGAGTCCCAGTTCGAGCATCCGCCACCAGTAGTTCCCGTATCTGCGTTAAAGAGGTTTAACCTGGGTCTTCTAGTTCTGGAGGCGTTAAATGTGGCAGACAGCCACCTTAAAGAAGCCTTTGCACCGCCTCCCTAACTATCTTTATCCCGCTGCTCGTGCCGAGTAGATCGGCACCCTCCTGAAGCAGCCTCAAGGCGTAGTCCAGATCCCTGATACCCCCCGCAGCCTTTATCCTGGCCCGCCCGCCAATCAGGGTCTTCAACAGCCTGACATCCTCGACTGAAACGCCTCGAGGACCGAATCCCGTTGAGGTTTTAATGTAGTGTACCCCTGCATCTATGAGGGCTTCAACCAGGCCTTTAAGCTCGTCCTTATTAAAGTAGCCGACCTCAACTATGGCTTTAACAACCGCGCCCTCGGAGGCCTTCACTATCTTTTCAGCCTCCTCAAAGATATAGCTATAATTGCCGCTTTTACCCATAGATATATTTATCACATAGTCGACCGCCCCCGCGCCCCTGGAAACCGCCCATCTAGCCTCCGAGACCTTGAGCTCGATTGGCTCAGTACCGTGAGGAAAACCTATGACCGTGGCTGGTGTTAAGCCGGCAACCTCCAGGATGCCTGCGGCCTTGGGCAAGAACCAAAGAGGGACATAAACCGCGTTGAACGGGTATCTCACCGAGTCCATACAGAATCTTTTAAGCTCGTCTACGGTCGCATTTGGCCTAATTAGAGTGTTGTCTATTCTCCTGGCTAGCTCGCATGGATCCATCCTTATATCACCACCTTAATATATGGCGCCGGGGGTGGGATTCGAACCCACGCGCCCCCGTGGGGCACCGGCTTTCCCAACCCCCAACTAGTTACGGCCAGGATCTCGAGGCCGGCACCTTAACCGCTCGGTCACCCCGGCCCAATATCCATAAGCAGGGGCACCCTAAAATCCTTTATTCTTATTTAACAATTATCACTACCTTGAGCATCTGGCCTGGATCCTGGAGCTTCCTCACCATTTCCCTGTTCAAATCTATAGCAGCTTTGTCGGCCATCACCATCAATGTTCTCCCACAAACATAGCTGCTTTTTCTCACAACCAGGCTCTTTTCATCGCGAAAGGTTAGGCTGGGGTGGCCACGCCCAACTATGGTTTCGACGAGCCCATCAACCTCCAGCCGCATTGTTATTATGCTTCCGGGGCTCCGGGCCGCCTTCTTAAACTCCCTGGAGAAGTCAGCAACAGACTTGCTTGCCCTGACCCCCACTATACAGTCCCCTCGGGGGGTGAGGAAGTCCTCCTTAGTTATCTCAAGAGTCGACCTGTGGGTCGCCCTGACGTTAGGGTGACCCCATGCCACAAGCTCTTCCACGACCTCCATCCCCGCATTAAGATTCGTTGTGTAGAATGTTTATATTGTTTTGCGGCTTGAAAATAAACTATGACCAGAATACTTCTAAGAAACTGCTCATACATTTTAGCGAGGCCCGACGAGCCGGTGAGGCCCGGAGGCTCAATCCTGATAGAAGATGGGCTTATCGCGGAGGTTGGGGAGGCTTCCGGAAAGGATGACATAGTAGTTGATTGTGAAGGGGGGCTTGCAATGCCCGCCCTGGTGAACATGCATACACATGCGGCAATGACCCTGTTTAGGGGGTATTCAGAGGATAAGCCCCTTATGGAATGGTTATTTGACATATGGTCTGTGGAGGCTAAGCTTAAGCCCTGGCATGTCAGGGCCGGGACCCTGGTTGCAGGCATTGAGATGGCCCTCTCAGGAATCTCAACAGCAATGGACATGTACTTCCATACCGCCGAGGCGGCGAGGGCCCTGGAAGACGTGGGTATAAGGGGCTATCTTGCAATAGGGCTTTTCGACTTTATGAGGGAAGATGAGACTGAAAGGCAGCTTAAGATAGCGGAGGAGCATGTGAGGACGATAAGGAATGCTGGATTCGAGCTGGCCAAACCAGCGCTCGGCCCCCACGCGATATACACCTGCTCCCGAAGCCTTCTCGAAGGGGTGAAGGAGCTCTCAGAGCGCTACAACCTCCTGGTACACATGCACCTCGCAGAAACCACCGAGTCCCAGAGGAAGAGCTTGGAGCTCTATGGGATGAGGGAGGCGGAGATCCTTAACGAGATCGGCCTGCTCTCCACTCGGTCATCCTTTGCCCATGGCGTTTACCTCAGTGAGAGGGAGATAGGGCTTTTAGCGGGAGCTGGCTCAACGATCGTTCATAACCCTGTTTCAAACATGAAGCTGGCTACGGGCGGTATAAGTCCCCTGAGATCCCTAATAGACGCTGGGGTAAACGTCACGTTAGGAACCGATGGGCCGGGTAGTGGGAACAGGCTTGATGTCTTTGAGGCTGCCAAGCTTGCTGCCCTTGCCCAAAGACATCTGCTGAGGAATGCAGCTGCATTAAGGGTCAGTGAGGTTTTAAGGATGGCAACGACGAACGGGTATAGGGCGCTGGGTCTTAAGGGTGGTGTTCTGGAGCCGGGCTACGTAGCAGACGTGCTTGTGGTTGATCTTAAGGCCCCGAACATGTGGCCTCCCAGACCCGAGAGGCTTCCCAGCAACCTCGTTTACTCAGCTAGCCCCTCCAACGTAAAGACACTTGTTGTTAATGGGAGGCTTGTGGTTGATGAGGGCAGAATCCTCACAGTGGACGTGGAGAAGGTCTATGAGGGGTTCGAAAGGGCTGTGATGGATCTCTTCTCGGAGCATGTGGAGTAGCTGGCATTTTTTGTCGCCTTTTCTAGGAAGTAGTGTGCTGTAGCCTCGTCCATGCCTGCCTCGCTAAGTATCTTATGCATCTCCTTGAGGGTTAAGCCTTCCCCACTCCACCTTTTATACAGCGCCTCAACGGCCTCCCTGATCTCGTGTGGGAATATTATCCATGCCTCCGTCGTAACCACGTAGTAGTCGGGCTTAAACTTCGACCAAGGCTTATAGTAGAGGGTCGCGGTCCTAACCTCCGAGGCGCCTGCCTCGACTAAATGATCATACGCGGTTTTCAGTGATTCGCCGGTGTCGGCAACGTCATCGACCAGAAGAACCTTCAGTCCCTTCACATTTATGCTGACTGGCTGTGTTATTACTGGAGCTCGGCTGGTAACGCCTATGTCCTGGTAGAATTGAACCCGCATATTAGCAACGTTGGGCTGTTTGAGCAGGTCGGAGAGGAGGCGTCCCACTATCCAGCCGCCACGCGCTATCGCAACTATGACGTCGGGCTTAAAACAGTCCTTCTCTATCATCTCAGCCAGCTTGACCGTGTTCCAGAAAAGCTCGTTCCAGCTTGGCGCAATGAACTTCCTAACCTTTGTCTCAGTCATCCCCAACTAGGCGACCCACTGAATGCTATAAAAGGTTATTTTATCCGAGGCACCCCAGGTTTATATCACTAACACACCTTAACGTTAATGGTGTAAATGTTATGATTGAGGGACTAAGGAGTTTCCTGCCCGAGGACGCTTACAGGGTTGTTGAGCTGACCTACCTCCACAACAAATGGAGGAAAACCGAGACACTCAACATGATACCCTCCGAGAACGTCACATCACCCCTTGTCGACATGGTTTACATGAGTGATATGATGCACCGGTATGCCGAGGGCATGCCTTTTAAACGCTTCTATCAAGGCAACATCTACGTTGACCAGCTCGAGGTTTTAGCCTCCAAGATAGTCGCCGACCTCTTTAAGGCTAAATATGTTGATTTGAGGCCTATCTCAGGAACGATAGCTAACGGGGCAGCCTTCCACGTACTTACCGGTGGTGGGGGCGGAAAGGCCCTCGTCGCTCCAGTATATGCCGGCTCCCATGTAAGCCACACGAAATACGGCATATTAGGGGCTCTGAGGATAGAGGAGATCCCACTCCCCTTCGATGCGGAGGAGATGAACATAGATGTAGACAAAGCAGTTAGGCAGATTAGGGAGATTAAACCAGACCTTGTAATACTTGGAGGCTCAGTCTACCTATTTCCACACCCTGTAAGCGAGTTATCCGAGGCTGTCGAGGAGGTTGATGGGAAGCTTCTCTACGATGCCGCCCACGTCCTGGGATTGATAGCCGGAGGGAAGTTCCACGACCCCCTAAGGGAGGGTGCACACATAGTAACTAGCTCGACCCACAAGACCTTCCCGGGACCCCAAGGCGGATTAATGATGACCAACGATGAGAAAATATATAAGAAGTTTAAGAAAGTGATCTTTCCAGTATTCGTGTCCAACCACCATCTTCACAGACTTGGGGCAACGGCGATCACAGCTTTAGAAATGAAGTACTTTGGGAAAGAATACGCGGAGCAAACTATCAGAAACGCAAAGGCGCTTGCCGAGCATCTCCATACCTATGGGTTTAAGGTTCTGGGGGAGAAAAGAGGGTTCACTGAGAGCCATCAGGTTGTGCTGGATGTCAGGGAGTTTGGAGGGGGTGCGCCTGTAGCGGAGCTGCTTGAGAGGGCCAATATTATAACAAATAAGAACATGATACCGGGGGACACGCCCGAAATGGTTAAGAGACCCTCTGGGCTAAGGCTTGGAACCCAGGAGCTCACTAGGTGGGGGATGAAGGAGAGGGAGATGGAGCAGGTTGCGGAGTTCTTTAAACGGATAATCATCGATAAAGAGCCGCCTGATAAGGTTGGAGCTGAAGTTAAGGAGTTTAGAAAACAGTTCCTCAAGATACATTACACGTTTGAACTTCCCGATGATGCATTTAGGGAGTTTGAAAAGCTACCCCTCCTCTATTAAGCTTAACAATCATTCAGCGGCTAAACCAGTCTTATATAGCCGTCAGACACCTCCAATACCCCCACCGCCACCCTGAAATACTCCTCATCTTTACCCACAACTTTTTGAAGCAAGCCCCGAACCTCTATAAGGTCGCCGGGATAGAAGAGGTCGGAGTAGAAGCCATCATAGCTGGCAACCCTTTCAACCATTTCTGGCCCCCTCAGAACTTCGACGCCGTATTCAACTGGGAGAAAGAATGGATTAAGCCTCTCAGTAACCACGGCGAGGAGCTTTGTTTCGCCCAGGGATTTATATGTCATCCTGCCATAGTTTAAGACACCCCTACGGACAGCCGAAATGGAGACCTCTATTCCCTTGTAAAGACCTCGATACCACTTACGTTTAAAAAGCTTGAGGGCGTCAGCCCTTGATAGACCGTGAGAGAAGGACTTCATTAACCATCTCTCCATAACTATATCCCTAGGCCTTTCTATGATATCAACCTCGCTTAAGACCTCCTTGACGGCAAGGATGCTCTCCTCACCAATTATCACTAGGTCTATGTCGGATATTCTTGGGTTATGTAGCCCGATGAGTAAAGAGCCTGTTATGCCTATGTCGGAGAACCCTATGTTCGCGTTCTCGCGCAACGCATCCACAAGCTCTAGGGCAGCCCTTTCTAATGGGTCGTCTCCCCTCAGCTGGCCAAGCCCCTCCTCCACATAGTAGGCTTGATCGACATCCCCCATTTCGACGGTTGGTACAATCGAGCCAAAAACAGGGTCATAGTCAACCTTAACCTTTAGGGTTCTGGTAAGCTCTACTGAGTACCTCAAGCCATATGCGCCGTAGAATGGCGTAACCCGTAGGTAGGCTGAGCCATCCCGACTTCGCCATGGGGAGGCCCGCCCGCCCCTTACATATTTTGGGAAGGCTACTATCCTGCCCTTTGGATGCTCGTAACCGTAGACCTGGAGGAATGCCTCCCCAACCCTTATATAGTCCTTGTCCTTTAGAGGTCGTCTAACCCTAGCTCCAAGCCCATATGGGGCCATCCGTAACTCTCCCTCAGTATCAGTATGGCAGCCTGCGGGGGGAACACCCCCCTCTCCGTGATAAGCAGGTCTATATACTCTGGCGGTGTGACATCATAGATGGGAGTCCTAACGTTCACCTCCTCAAGGCCATAGCGCCTCCTTTCCTCGGAGGGTAGGACGACCTCGGGATCCCTGTACTCTATTCTAATAGGCATCCCTATCATAGTCTCTGGGCTGAACTTGTAGGTTCCAGCCGCCACATAGACTCTGACCCTAGCCTCATGTGCTGCTAGGGCAACCAGCGAGGTGCCGACCTTATTTACCACAGCCCCGTTCGCGGCTACCGCCTCAGCCCCAAGTAGGACCAAGTCAACATCCTTTATGAAGTAGCGGACGGCTGAATCCACAGTTAGGGTGACTGGTATTCCTAGCCTCAGCAACCTGGAGGCCATAAGCCTTCCCTCGAAGTCCGGCCTCGACTCAGTGACAACCACGGAGAGTTCCTTACCATCTTTTAAAGCTCTGCTCAATATTTCATAGACCGTGCTACTCATACTATGAGTGAGTATCGTTGCTTTTTTAGGCAGCCTCCTAGAACCTATTATCCCTATCCTCTCAAGGCTTTTCTCCACATTGTCGCGAAGCTGAGTTATCTCGAGTTTCACTGTGGATTTAATCTCATCGACGCTGGTCTCACCGAATCTTTCAACTGTTCGGACGACGTGTCTGAGGAAGTTCATGAGCATTATGTTTGTGGGCCTTGCCCGGTAAAGCGCCTTGCAAAAGGCTTTTATGGCTTTAACCGCCTCCTCAGAACTATCAACCCTCAGCGCCTCAATGGCTATCTCTAATGCTTCCAGCGCCTTTAGGGCTGCTAGGGTTGATCCGTGTATCTCCCTACTTCTTATCTTTTCTACAGTCTCCTCAATCACCCTCGGTAGCCTCAGCGTATTCACCCCTTACATACAGGGGCATGTTAACGAGGGCTAAGTGGGTTTTGCCCTTATAGACCCTAGTTTTAACACCGCGCTTGGCGAGTCGGAGATCCACCTCTTCGGGTGTGAGCTTGGTGATGTCTACAGTTTTTGATCCTGTTATGAAGTTTATCACGTAGCCGTAAACCGGCACCCAGAGGCCGTACGTGTTCACAATTGGGAATACGCTTTTAATGGCCTTTAGGACGCTAAAGTATTCTTCAGGATAGTAAAACGAGCATCCTGCCTGGGTAACCATTATGCCGCCCTCATTCAGCCTCTCCAAAACCTTACTGTAAAACTCCCTAGTGTAGAGTTTCGTAGCTATCTCGCTTGCGAATGGGTCGACCAGGTCGAGAATTATTATATCGAACTTTTCCTCGGACTCCAGTACATATTTTCTTCCATCCTCGATGACGACCTCAGCCCTAGGATCGTCAAACGCGCCCTGATGAAACTCCTTAAGATACCTCTTTGCTATTTCAACTAGCTCTCCATCTATATCAACCATAACGGCCCGCTGGACAGTATTATGTTTGAGTACCTCACGTAGGGTGGCCCCTTCTCCACCACCTATAATCAGGACGCTTCTCGGCTCCTCATGGGCGACCATCACGGGGTGAACCAGGCTTTCATGGTAGTAGTGCTCGTCCACGATGGACGACTGAACATAGCCGTCTAGAACAAGGCATTTCCCGAACTCGGCAAGCTCAAGCACCCCGGCCTCCTGGTACTTAGTTCTCTTCAGTACATGGATTTTAAGAATAGGGGTCACTATATACGACCTCCTCGAGATAGGCTCTATCATATTAAGCCACTTCAGCTCCACTTTACACACCACCATTAAAAGACAGCGTTGAAGAATAAATACAGTTCCCCTCCCAGACCGGCCCTCTTCCCACCCTGAAGGCGGAGCTTGTCAGCTTTGCTACGAGCATCTAGTGGTCCCAGGCTAAAACTGTATATATCTCTACAGTGGGACTAAAAATATCAGCTCGATAAGAAATAGGTAGACATGAGGAGAGCCATACTAGTAATTCTTATATTGGTCGCAATGATAACAATATCGTCGCATAAGGCGTACTGAGAGAACGCTAATCAAACCCAGGATAGCCCGTTTAAGTGGCTTCGAGACCTGGTGGATAGGGTTTCAGAGGAGGCTTACGCTACGCTCAAACACACGCTTGTCAAGGCCTACTATATCCTTATATCGCTTGCCCGAATCCTCTACCTGGTGCTTGGATTGGCTGGTTCAATCGCTTGGTTTTCAGGTTTTTCACCATATAAGGGAAGAAAGATGGTTATAGGCGCACTAATACTCGCCATATTAACAGAGATTATCACGAGATTTAATATTGCTCCATAGTTTTTCACCCAATTTCTATAGTTGATAACGGAATTTACGGCATTTTCTCGATGGATAAGCCTGCCCTCTAATAAGGTTTATATGATTATAATGCCCATCTACGGCAGAGGCGCATACGCATGGTAACAGTCGAGAAGCCGGTGGTCGAGGAGCCGGTTTACCGCGCGGGCATTGTGAAAATTGCAGGAAGGGAGATAAAGATTGGAGGGCCAAGATCGAGGTTAAGGCCAGGAGAGAAGTTCGTTAGGTCAACCCTTAGTGTCTGCCCAGTATGTTATCGGCTCCTCCCGGCTGTCATCTTTGAGAGAGATGGAAAGATATGGATAAGGAAGGAGTGTCCGGAGCACGGCGAGGTAGAGGAGGTATACTGGGGCGATGCCGAGTTGTACTACAGGGCAATAAAATGGGACATTCTTGGAAGAGGCGTCCCACATCATTATATCGATGTGAAGGCTCCATGCCCATTCACCTGTGGCCTCTGCCCAATACACCTAAGCCACACGGCTTTAGCAAACCTGGTGGTAACTAATAGGTGTGATTTGACGTGCTGGTACTGTTTCTACTATGCGGAGAGGGCTGGATACGTCTATGAGCCGACCCTCGAGCAGATTGAGGCGATGATAGATCAGCTAGCCAAACAGGGCGTCACGATGGCCGTGCAGATAACTGGCGGGGAGCCAACGATGAGAGACGATCTTGTAGAGATAGTTAAGCTTCTCAAGAGGAAGGGTGTGAGGCATATTCAGCTTAACACACATGGCATTAGGTTCATAAAGCCTGGTGGAGTCGAGCTGGCAAGGAAACTTAGGGAAGCAGGTGTTAACACCGTGTATCTTAGCTTCGACGGAGTTACCCCCAGGACTAACCCCAAGAACCATTGGGAAATCCCCCTGATCTTTGATGCTTTTAGGAAGGCTGGGATGACAAGCGTAGTTCTAGTCCCAACTGTTATCAAGGGTGTGAATACCCATGAGCTGGGTGACATAATAAGATTCGCAGCTATGAATATGGATATTGTCAGAGGCGTGAATTTTCAGCCAATAAGCATAACTGGGATGGCCAAGAAGAGGGAGAGAGAGGCGCTTAGAGTTACGATTCCAGACGTCATAAAGCTGGTTGAAGAGCAGACGGATGGGCAGATAGGTAAGTATGCATGGTACCCTGTGCCCTGCACCGTAGCCTTCTCCAGATTTGTTGAGGCACTGACTCAAAAGAAACAGTTTGAAATGACCAACCACCCCGCCTGCGGCATGGCAACTTATGTCTATGTCGAGAGGGATGGGAAAAACATTAAGCGTTTCATACCAATAACAGAGTTCATAGACATAGAGGGTCTCTTTAGCTATCTCCAGGAGAAGACCGAGGAGCTACAGTCGGGCAGAAGCAAGTACATAGTTGGGACAAAACTGCTCTTCAATCTTAAAAAATTCATAATTAGTGAGAAGGCCCCAAAGGATCTTAAGATATGGAGGCTGATCTACAACATATTCCTAAGAAGAAACTACGACGCCCTTGGCGAGCTTCACTACAAGATGCTCTACCTCGGAATGATGCACTTCATGGATCTTTACAACTACGATGTCGCCAGGGTTATGAGGTGTAACATACATTACCTCATGCCAGACGGCAGGATAGTTCCGTTCTGCACCTTTAACGTCCTTAACGACATATATAGGGACTACGTTCAGGAGAAGTACAAGATACCACTCGAACAGTGGGCCGTTGAGAAGGGAGCCCACACCATAGGGATGGCAGCAAAATACAAGAGGGATGTTAAAAAGCTTGAGAGCCACCCACTATACGGGGAGATGTACGAGCCCTTCTTAAAAAAGTAGCTATTTGAAAATGATTTTTCCACCCCCCATCCTCTTAGCCTCCCTCAAAGCCCTAACCGCCCTCCTCCTAGTGGGCGTGCCGTAGTAAGCCTCCCTCCGCGTGAGCGCCTCTCTGCCAGTAACAAGCCCGTAGGAAACACCAATGCTTATCGATGCCCCCAGGCCCCTAATCTCATCTATTATTTTTCTCAAATCCTCCTCGATCGCCTCGAACTTAACGCCCGGAAGCTCAAGAACGACCTCTTCCGTTCCCCTCTCAGGGTCAAGGCCATAGATCACCACTGCGAACCACTTAAGCACGAATTGCTGGACAAGCTCCGTCAGCCTACCGGTAACAGGGTTAGGGGTGTACTCGCTCCAGCCCCTAACCTTAACAAGCTCCCTAAACCTGTCCAGATCCATAATAACAACGCAACCCATCATCAGAATATAGTTAAGTGAACGCGATGTTTAAGGCTTGCCACAGCCTATTAAGCATGATGCGGGCTGAGGTATTTGCTCAAACAGACTTCGACTTCGTCCACCTAATCCCACGCCTCAGGCCAAACTCGCCTCTAAGGGGACATACCTCAATAGTAAGGGTCTACGTTTCAGGGCGGCTAGAGGGAGGTGTAGTCGTGGATCTCGGACTCTTAAGGAAGGCCTTGGAGGAGGTTGTAGCGATGTTCAGGAATAAGGTTGTAGTCCCGGACTATGCTGTGAAGAGTATGGGCGAGGAGGTTGAGGTTGCGTGTGGCAAGTATTTTTTAAGGCTACCTGCCGAAACAGTGGTGGTTGTGGATGGTGAACCAACGATCGAGATGATAGCGCTCATAATAGCGAAGACCCTATCATTTAAGATAGGGAGGTGCAGCAGTATAGAGGTTGAGCTTCATGAAGGAGCGCGTCTGGGAGCTAGGGTCGAGGTAATCTGTGATGGTGGTAGTGAAGGTTGATCATAGGGAGAGGGGCTCGGGGGTTCCTGAAAAGCTCAGGGAGTTGGGCGTAGGTGTATATTTCACAGAGTTAAAGGTGGGAGACTACTCGACGCTCAGCAACAGGATCGGGATAGAAAGAAAGACAAGCGAGGACTTCCTAGCCTCGATATACGATGGAAGGCTTTTCGACCAGGCAAGGAGGCTTGCCGAGGCTTATAAAAGACCTGTGCTGATCGTTGAAGGAGGGCTTGAGGAGGCACTCCTCCTCACCCACCGCCCCAGGGCGATCTGGGGCGCCGTTGCAAGGCTCATAGTTGACCACCCCATCTCAATAATCTCCACGCCCAGCTACGTTGAAACAGCCGAACTGATAAGGCTGCTCGTCGAGAAGGACAGTGAAAAAGCTGAGAGGGTCGAGATAGTAAGGGCAAAACCCAGGCTCTACACGCTAAGAGAGAAGCAGCTTTTCCTAGTGCAGGGGCTACCCGGCATCGGACCTAAGCTCGCAAAAAGGCTTTTAGAGCACTTCGGCACGGTAAGGGCTATCTTTACCGCAAGGCCGGTTGAGCTTGAGCTCATTGTTGGGAGGAGGCGGGCGGAAAAAATACTTGAGGTTCTTCACCAGCCATATAAGTCGAGAAGGGCTTTAAAATCCAATCTTGGCAAAGACGGAGAGAGAGGAGAGGACAAATCCGGTAAAGGCGCCCTTAAGAAGCCCTGAGGAAAGGCTGCTCCTAGTTGAGATGTACTGAATGCCAGCGTAGAAGTCTGCTGGAACCTCGACCAATAGCAATATCACCGTGAAGAGCATGGCAAATCTGAACTGTGAAGGAACTATCATCTGCGCCAAGAAGAGAGAAGCGTATCTAGGCGCCTTAACAAGG
>WAQG01000080.1 GCA_015520395.1 Candidatus Geoarchaeota archaeon | reverse complement strand
GAAATGGGAGGGCGAGGAGCGAGGCTGTCCTCACATCCCTTACAATTATCTTCAGGTCTTTAGTTACCAGGAGCCTATAGAGGCCTTCCCTGGGAGCCTCGAACGGCTCTACAATCCCCTCCTCGACCATCACGTAAGTCGGGCTTACCATACTGTTAAAGAACATTTTAAAAGAGAACCTGTAAAAGTAGGCTGAGAGGAGGAACCAGAGAATCGAGGTTAGCAGGAAAAGTGCCCCATTCCGTTTGAGCAAAAGGATGTTGAGAGGGTATATGAGGATGAGGGGCCCGGTAGAGGTGGCCATGGCCCCGCTTGACATGAGCCCACTTATAAGTTTCATTAATGAGAAAATGGTGCTATAGATGTAATAGAAGCCGTAGATCACCACTACATATGCGGCCGTGTTTAAAAGTCTCATAGCCGTTGCCTTTTTAGAGACACCAACATACCTCCTTCCACCTATGATGCAAGCTATCCCCATGCCGGCCCCCGTAGCTAGCAAAAGGCTGGTAGCGATGCTCGCTCCGAGGCCCAGGCCAGCCATAAGTCCGCCTTCTAAATATCCAAGGTAGATTGCAAGTGGTATGATGAGCAGGGGCCATATGGATGAGATGGAAGCTGCCATTATGAACGTCATGCCGAGCTGGAGATCGTCTATAGGCATAACTACAAGTGGGTCAAGAATCGAGAAACTTTGAACAGTCCAAGAATTGCTGAAGGTGGCAATTACTACGAAGAGTATTATGAAGAACTGGACAGCGAGCGCCCTTACTGAGACCTCTTCGACAGGCACCATTAGCAACAATGCGGCAAAGAAGAGCCCTGTCAGGTTGAAGATAGTTGACTGGATGAGAAAAGAGGCCGTCAGGCTGGACTTTGAGGGAATCTTCTCCTTCCTCCAACTTCTCAGCTTAAGAAGCGCCTCTCTATGGAGTATAAGTGAAAGTTCAAAGGCTAGGCGAAGCCTAGCTAAGAGCCCTGACAATCTCATCAATTTCACCCGCCTTTCCGGTCAACTGTATTATGATGTCCTCGAGGCTTTTGGAGGCCGCTAATACCTCCGGAATTGTCCCAACAAACTTCACGTAGCCCTCGTGTATTATAACGACCCTATCACACAGCCTTTCAGCGATCTCCATTATGTGGGTAGATAGAAGTATGGCCCCGCCTCTCCTCGCCTTATTCCTCATAATCTCCTTCAAGAGCCTGGCGGACGCTGCGTCTAGACCCATCAACGGCTCATCGAGGATTAGAAGATGGGGATCGTGGAGTAGGGCAAGTACTATCGCAACCTTCTGCCTCGTACCCTTAGAAAGGCCCCCAACCATGACATCCAGATATTTGGTGAGCTCAAACCCCTCAATTAGCATATTTAGGCGCTCGGTAACGGCTTTAAGTGGAACCCCCCTGATCTTAGCGGCGAGCTTGAAATGCTCCCGGGGCGTTAAACTCTCATATAGGGCCACATTTTCAGGAACATACCCAACCATTCGGCGGATCTCAAACCCGCTGACCTCAGGGTCCATCCCCATCACTAAAACCTTGCCCGAGGATCTGCTTGTGAGGCCCAGAAGTATCCTCATAAGTGTGGTTTTCCCACTACCGTTAGGGCCCAGCAGCCCCACGACTTCTCCACTCTCCACACTGAACGAGACTTTTCTGAGAACTATTTTATCGCCGTACCTCTTCACAACGTCCTGAACAAATATGGGCTTGACCTGAGACATCAGGGAAGACAAATCCTTACTGGTAAATTAAGTTATCGAACCCTAATAATACCAGGTATTATAGTAAAGGTGCTCCTTGAGTATGAGCTCGCCCTCACCGTAGGCCTTGCAGACATCTTTAAACGGGCACACCTCGCACCTTGGCCCCTCCCTTAAACACAAAGTCCTCCCGAAAACCCACAGGAAATCGTCCAGCAGGTGGGGCGGTCTATGGGAGAGTTTCCCGAGAAGCCTGTATGCCCTCCTCACCATGAGCCTTATCACGACGTCCTCATCCCAGCTCGCCCTCCTTTTCCAGGTCAGTAGGGGTCGAAGCTTTGCGCCGTACTCGACCAGCCCAAGCCTAACGGCTATCCTGGTTAGGTGATTATCTACTGGAACATCTATGTTCCAGGGATCCTTAATGGGCAGCCCCCGTCTCAGCACAAATTTAAGGAGGAGATTTGACTTCTTCTCCACAGGGTCGCTATAGGCTAGAAACACCTTGAGTCTTTCACGAACACCCAGTAATCCCGATGTCCTCCAGCCCGCCGAGTTAAACAGCCTTTTAGCCTCGCCACCATAAAGACTCATAAGCTTTCTTCCCAGATCTCTTAGCAAAAGCCACCTCACCCTGACGTTGGCGGGAAGCGCCCCTGAGGGCGCCTTAAGCCACCTAAGGATAGCTCCATACGACACTTTGGATAGGCTTTCCGGGGAGAAGAAGTCGGGATCCTCCATGTATTTAAGCATCCCAAGCCTGTATAGCAGGTCAGCCCCCCTGAATGTCTCACCATCAACCTCAGACTGATACGCCCTCCCCGGCCGGCTGGCCCTATGGTCTATCGCCACCATCGACATGAGGTATCTTAGGACACGCTCCTCATCCTCGCCTGGAGGCGGGTAGAACCGCGGGTCAGTTAGATTAAACTCCTCTATGTACAGTCCCTTAACCACATCCGCTACCCTTACTACCCCTTCAACCGAAACCGAAATCATCACTGCTCTTTTTTAGGCGCTGTCAGCCCTATGGCCTCGGCGAAGGAGGCTATCTCCTCCATGCTGAGGGTCGGCACAGCCGCCGTCACGGGCTCAGCCTTAACAGCGGTACCCCAGACGGTGAAGACTGTTGCCCCGAACACATCACTCATACTTAGGTTAACCCCAATAATCGCGTTCGCCCCCCTTTTCTCAGCCTCCGAGACCATCTTCTTCACCGCCTCCTTCAGGGCGCTCTCAGCCTCACTGATGTATATATCCAGCTTACCGCCGACAACCAGGGCCTGAACACCCGTTATCACACCGCCCAGCGTCCTCGACCTCGCCGTCACCCCATAGACGACCCCTATTATCTCCTTTATAGAATACCCAGGGATGTAGGGCGTCGTAACTATAAGCATCTGACCCCTCTTCTCAGACATCCTTACACCTAGTCTTTAACATCTATCAAGTTATAAAAGGGTTCCGTAAACCCCGCAACGCAAACCACATAGAAATAACACCTATAAACACGCCCCACCAATTGCCACACCCAACCCCGAGTGGCTACAGCCAATGGTAGGCAAGAGTCCGTTCTTGAATCTCATTGCAATTGTTGAGGGCGGGCTGTAGGAGAGATTAATGACATATGTGTCTCCTGATATCATCACCGTATGGTTTATTGGGATCGGCGCAAACCAAGGCTCCCTACATGGGAGGCTACCCACACCTCCCCCGCAGATAATAGACCGGTGTTCCCGGTTTCACCCTGCCGGCAAGCCCTGGAAATCCTCAGTAATAACTGCCATGGACGTGACTATAACGACCACATCGACCTTAGAGAGATTTACTCCTAGGTGCTCGGCGTTATAGGTAGGAGCTTGGGGGTCAGGCTCGGTGCTGAGCCACCACGTTCAGCCCAACTGTCTCAACGAGTATCGAGAGGCCCCAGGCGGCTTTCAGGCTTGGAGAAATACCGACATTACCAACTATGACGGCGATATTTATGCTAGTTGGGGCCCCTCAGGGGACCCATGCTGATACGCACTGAGGTAAGCAAGGCTGATACAGATAAACATCGCCATTAAGGCCGGAATTATTGTCCGCAGCTTCAACCCAAAATAATGATTACTGGATGAGGCTAACATAGTTGTTATAGGGGCTTTAGGAAGACTACCCGGAGCCCCGTGAGCTCATCTCGGAACAGGCTAATCGGGTGCTCATCTGCTGAAGAGAACCCGACGATCTTGGCCTCATCCTCCTTTGTCAGCTTCACATACTGATCCAGGCTGAACCTTATTTCAACCTCCCCCCTTCCAACTATAATTCTGAAGGGGACCTTACCCTCTATAAGCCTCTCAACGACTCTCTCAGCCCTCTTAATAACCTTCGCGGGCGCCTTCGGTTTCCTTCTTCGAACCCCCTTCAACTCCTTTTTGCCGACCTTAGCCTTGGAGATCCCTTTATAGGGCTCGATAACGAGGCCGCCTTCCTCATCATAGGTCACAACAACGCTACGTCCATCCCGCATAGCCTGCACAATCTCCTCCAAGCTCATGGCGCATCTATGGAAAAAGAGGTTTATTGTTTATTTAGGCTTACTCCCCGTCTACGTCCACCACGCCCTCGTCAGTTATCCTGAAGTATGCCTCGCTGCCCTCGGGATGCTTTGGTGAGTCTATTATTCTGGCGTAGCGGAGCCCGCCCTTCTTCTTGCCCAGGAAGATCCTGTAGGTTGCGCTGTGCGCCACAACATTCCCGCCCGCCGGCACCTTGGACATCCCTGAGAATGGGTCGGGGGAGGAGACGATCTGGTTTGTGAAGATGACTGGCATGCTGTAGATCTCCGCTATCCTCATGAGGTCCTGAAGGTGGGACTTAAGCCTCTGTTGTCTGACTGCCAGGTTCTCCCTGCCCGGATACTCGCTCCTAAAGTGGTTTATTAGTGAGTCCACGATGAGTATGCCTATATCCAGCTCGGGGATCCTGCTCCTGGCCGCCCTTATAACCTCTATCTGATGGTCCGAGTTGTAGGCTCTTACGACGTATATCCTGCGAAGCACGTCCCTTACGTTGAGGCCAAACCTCTTAGCCATGGCCTTGATCCTCTCGGTTGAGAATGTCCCCTCAGTATCCACGTATATCGCACTCCTCTCCAGCCCGCCCATCCTTTCGGGCAACTGAACGGTTACTGAGAGCTGGTGGCAGAGCTGGGTTTTCCCTGACCCATACTCGCCAGCAAACTCTGTGATAACCCCGCCCTCGATCCCCCCAAGAAGCCTGTCAAGGGATTTGACGCCCGTGGTCAGCCTCGGGCTACTCATCTTAAGGGCGTCCAACTCCTCGGCCGAAACATACTCGTTCCTAAGCATCTCCCTGGCGTTGGCTGCAAGGGCCCTTACCCTAGACTCGGGCAGCCCAGTCAGCTCGGCTATCTCCCTGGGTGGGAGGACTATGAGCTCCCTAACCGTAGTTATACCAGCATCCACCAGCTTCTTCAGGGTAACCCTCCCTATCCCCCTAACATCCCTCAACTCCAACCTAGACACCCCCGAGCTCCGCCTCAAGCATCTCGACAAGCCCCTTCAACCTCGCAACTATTTCTGACGGTGAGCGGCGCCTCCTGACCGCCCAGAGGAAGTCCCGCATCGCCTCTACCGCCACGCTAAACTGGCTGAGCGTGTAGGTCTCATAGCTCAACACGGTCTTTCTCCCCCTCTTCCCGTGGGCAATAAGCCTTCTGACAACCCTGTCCTCCCCCTTCAAGGAGACCTCAACGTAAAGGACGCCCAGCCTGGAGGGCCCCAGATATATCCTTAGGGTTCCGTCGCCAACCCACTCCACTGTCATCTTAACACCCCCCTAAGCCTCGCTTCCTCATAAGCCCGCAGCCCCTTCATAGTTGGGACGAGGATGCGCCTCCCCGCCGAGAGCATTTCCCTGATGAGGCCAAGACCCATCATCCTGTTTACAAGGAAGTCCGCCTCCTCCTCCCCAACCCTCTCCCTCTTGAACCACAGCACGGCCTCGCCGCGCGTCATGAAGCTCAGCCTAAGGGCCTCTATAAACCTCGCAACCACCTTGGCGTGCTCATGGAAAACCGCCTCAAGGAGGGTTGCAGGTCTAAGCGGCCTCACACCGGAGCCGCCGCTGTCGAGGATGGGCTCGGCGTAGATATGGGTTTCCTTAAGATCGATAGCCATCCAAACTGCGCCGTTCGAGGAGGTTAAAAGACAGTTCGCCCACGGGGGCTTTTCCTCCAACCTTCCGCCGGAGATCCTCCGGATAAGGTCGGCGTCTCTAACGAACGATGGCTCTAATAGTATGAGTGTCTCCAGCAGCCTGACAAGATCCTGGTCGATCATGGAGGCAGAGGGAGCTGAAAAACCAGCTGTGGCCCCCCGCTCCTTGAGGACGTCGAGGTGCTCCAGCAGTGTGAAGACCCTGGCGCTTCTAAGAGACAGCTCATACCTCGTATACTTCCTCCTCTCAGGCAACCCGAGGTTTACTGAGTCGATGAAGAGGTAGAGGTTCTCGGGCAGCCCATCCCTAAGCGCAAGCACAATGGGAACTAGAATCTGGGCTGCCCCACGCGCCTTCAGTCCTGAGAGGGGCGACAGGTCTATTATAGTCAGTCCCTGAAACTCCACATCCCAGAGGCTCTCCCCCAACCTATTCTCGAGGGCAACTATGTTTGAGCCCGCCGTCGCCATGTATAGCTTGGAGATGAGGGCCTCAAGCCTATATCCCTCAGCAACGCTGCTCATAGCCTTAGCCTCCATCAGCCACCCAATGAGCTCTGAGAAGCCCGCCCTGCCGCTCTCCGAGTACATGACCCTTAAGCCCTCCAGAACCCACATCTGCTCAGAATCATCTATGTCGAAGGCCGCCTGAAGCACCTCAGCTAACCTTACTATGGAGTCCTCAGAGCCGTCCCCCGCAATCCTGAACACATCTAAAGAGACATCCACGCCTAGCCTCAGAACCACGCCTTCCTCTAATACCTGGGCGAAGAACCCATGGGTATCGACGACCAGTGGCACAGCCCCGACCTCACCAAGCTCTCTGATCAGCCTCGCCGCAAGCAGCCTTCTTCCATTCCCGAAGACCCCATGCCAACCTTCGACAAGCTCTACATCGAAGTTGAAGACCATCCTACATCACCTCCACGAGCTCGGATCCCTTGAGCTGGCGTTGGGTAATCTCTAGAGGGTTCTGTGAGGCTAGTGTAGAGGCAACGTAGCCAGCCTTCATTCTAAGCTCGCCCACGATCTCCTCTACCAGCTCGCGCGACCCCTTAAGAGCATACCTTAGGCAGCCAACCTTCACCTCGACTTCCCTCCCCACATCCCTGAGCCTAACCTCCACGGGCCCCGGGACCGCTAGTACACTCTCGATAAGCTCCCTTCCGACCGGAGCTCTGAAACGGGCCCTCAGAACGCTCCATCCATAATATGCGAACCCTGATCTGTAGATTACGGTGTCGCCATCCTGGGAGAGGTAGACCCTTACACCATCTAGACTTCCAATGTAACGTAGCTGAGCCCTCCCCCGCTTAGCCAAGCTACTCAGTAACTCTCTAAGAGCTGGCCTACCGCCCTCGGCCTTCATGTCGGTCTTTGCCCTGCCTTTGCGACCTGTACCCCCTTTCCTTCCTACGGCAAGATAGGCAAGTATCGGAGCCATAACTAAGGGCACTGCGATGCCGAGCAGGGCGAGGATCAGCACCTTTAACCACCGCCCAAAGGCCATCTATTTCACCCCACGAAAACAACGCTGAGACTGGCAGAAAACCAATCCTGAACCGGTTAGGAGACTCAGTGATAGGAGAATCGCACTCCCGGTAAGGAGATAGTGCTCATGGGTATGAGAGGTCGGCGGGGCGATAGGCCCAGCCGCGTGTAACGTCGAGAGCATCGCCGCCAGCTGTTAGCGTAAGTTAAATATGCGTGGTTGTATTGGTGGGTTTGTGGGTGGAGTCGAGGCTCAGAAAGTGCTTGCAGTTTTGAGTGAGGAGTCGAGGTGGAGGATAGTTAGGATTCTCATGGCTTCCAGCGTTGCCCTCACCCTCTCGGAGGTTGCCGAGAGGGTTGGGAGGGATAAGAGGACAGT
>WAQG01000079.1 GCA_015520395.1 Candidatus Geoarchaeota archaeon | reverse complement strand
GTATATTGTTACTAATAATAGTAGTATTAATTCTTTCCTTATGAATCCAAACAACAATAGTATTCCTGTTATAGCTGGTAATCCTAACCAACCGACCATCACTGGAGATAATATAAGAGATATGGGTTTTAGAAACCCTAGCACATATAATACCTGAACACCCGCGCTTCCTAAGATATACAATGGAAATACTATGTAAATTATGTACTTTGTCCTTGCCCACGTCTGTCTAAGGACGACTTTTAACGACGGCAGTCTAAATGAATGCAGTTCCATGATTAAGCCTGGGGTCTCACCAGGTACCACTCTTATAGCTACCTTACCGAGAATGAATATTATTATAATATCTATAATATATAGCAAAATGGCCCACCACATTCCTAGAAACTGTGATACTAGTCCAAGTATGACGATTGTTCGCGCTGAGCATGGCACAAATGTTATATATAGCGATGCAAGTAACCTCTCCCTTCTACTCCCTAATATCCTTGTACTGTATATTGCTGGCACATTACATCCATATCCTAAGATTAACGGAATTATAGCTTTTCCATGTAAACCTATCTTGTGCATTAGGCTATCGATCATAAATGCTATTCGAGTCATTATTCCGGAGTCTTCTATAACAGCGAGTAAAAAATAAAATGGAATTACGTATGGAATAACTAAGGTTACCCCAGCCACAAATCCGCCATACATACCATTCCATATAATGGAATATAGGGGGCCTCGAATTAAGGGCTCTACTGGTTGTAGAAATGCAAATACCCCCTCAATTAATCCAGCCAGAAAATCCCCTATGAAGAACGTCCATAACAGTAGAAAGAATAACACCCCTGCTGAGGTTACGTATCCAAATACCCTATGAGTAGTTATCCAGTCCAGCCAATCAACAAACGTCCTCTTAACCTTCATCAGAGTTACCACCTTCGATACAATCTTACTAATGGCTAGATATCTCTCAGAGGCTATTATGGCATACGGCGGCTCACCATAGATCTCTGATAGTTCATTCGCCAACCTCATAGCCTCTTCAAGTACCTCTACTGACCTCCCAGAAATCAGCCTCCTTATCTCCTCATCGCCCTCCAACAACTTTATCGCTACATATCTGGATGGATAATCCAGCTGGAGACCCTCCCTCTCAATTACTCTCATTAGTTTCTCTATTCTCTTCTCGATAATGTCCCTAAATTTTATTCTAGGCTTAAGACGTCTCCCTCTATCAGTCGCGAGCTCAACAGCTTTCTTCATCAGATCGTAGATTCCCTCGCCCCTTATGGCTACAGTAGGTATGACGGGGATACCCAATAATTCCTCTAATCTTTTCACATCGATAATTATCCCTTTCTTCTTAGCCATATCCATTTGGTTTAAACAAATAATTAGAGGTACTTCCATCTCAATCAATTGTAAAGTGAGGTATAAGTTTCTCTCCAACACCGATGCATCGACAACATTGATCACTACATCAGGTTTTTCCCTTAAGATATACTCTCTAGATATCATCTCCTCCTCAGAGAATGTCGATAAGGAATATATTCCCGGCAGATCGACCACAACAATATCATACCCTTCAAACCTCAGTTTACCTATAGCCCTTTCAACAGTCTTACCAGGCCAATTACCTATTATCTGATACGATCCCGTAAGTTGGTTAAATAACACACTCTTCCCTACATTAGCATTGCCCACCAAAGCGACTTTTATATATCTTTCTCCCTTCCCAAGCCCTATCTTCAGCCTATAATCACGATGACTATGACAAACCATAGCTATCCACTATCTACCCTTTTTATAAAGACATTTGAAGCGATGTCTTGACCTATAGCCAGCCTCGACCCTCTTACGACTATCTCAATAGGACCATTTAATGGAGCTCTTCTAAGTATGTAAACCCTCGTCCCCGGTGTCAACCCCATGTCCAACAATCTCCTAAGGATCTTATGATCACCCCTGATAAACTCTATGATGCCATATTCACCCTCCTTAAGCCAGCTTACTGGAATAAGGTCCTTCTCTCTCTTACCCACCTTATCCCACTCTCTCCCTGATAGAACAATACACTTATCGCACGAAGGCAGATCCAGATCACAAGCGGGAATAACCTTTCCATGCGGGCATTTACTTGGTTGTCCTAGGAAGATACACAGGGATCTCTCTGTGACATCAGATAGAGTATGCTCCATCTTACAAGCTTCCGAGTGAACCAGCTCTTTGCTAATCTTTAGAATTTTATTTAAAAATACTTCTATTAATCTATGTCGTCTAGTAACCTTTTCGCCCAATTTTCTCCCTTTGTTAGTAAGCATAATGCCCTTATAAGGAGTGTATCTCACATAGCCCATGTTAGATAGTTTCTTAATCATTTCTGTGACACTAGCAGGAGATACGCCAAGATATTCTGCTAATCTTGTAGTTTTGACAGGAGCCTCCTTCATAGATATTTTATATATTGCCTCAAGATATTCCTCTATACTCCTACTCGGCGGGGAGGGGTTCATTCCTTTCTTTGGATAAATTTCAGGTTTATAAACTTTTAGGCAAGCCTAAATTTAGGAAGATAGGAAAGCTGGGCCAGCTGGATGGATACAAGGAGTGGGTTCTGATGATAACAGAGGGGCTAATGCATATATGTTATTGTTCTTTTGCTTTAAATTATAGTATTATTTATCATTTCTGTATGATACTTCACTTCCAATGATATTTTATTTCCATATAAATCTGTGAACATTTATAAGTGTGAAATTAAGCATCTTAAGCTGGAGGACCTGGGTTTAAATCCCGGCCGGAGCACCAAATTCCTTTATTACACCCGTTGAAACCCGGTTTAAAAATGGTTTTGTTTGAGGAGATTGGGGCCTTCGGCCGGATTTTCGGGTGGTTTTCTGGTCTTTTGGGGTGAATAGTGTGCTTTAAAAGTTTATGTGTTGTCTATAGGATTGTAGGGTGGCTATGGAGGTAGGGGTTCCACCGGGGTTTAGGGTTAAGAAGATCGTGAAGAGGGATGGCAGGGTTGTCGACTTCGATCCTAGCAGGATAGCTAATGCGATCAGGAAGGCTATGCTGAGCGTTAATCAGTATGATGAGGGGGTTTTGAGGAGGGTTGTTGAGTATATTCTGCGTGTAATTGATGAGAAGTTCGGAGCGGAGAAAATACCGCATGTCGAGGATGTCCAGGATATCGTTGAGCTGGCGCTCGTGAAATTCGACCTCTATGAGGTCGCCAAGGCCTACATCCTGTACAGGAAGGAGAGGGAGAGGATAAGGAAGGAGAAGATGCTGTTGCTTAACAGGGACTATGTTGATGAGGTTGATAAGAAGTTCAGCCTTAACGCGATAAGGCTCCTTGCTGCCAGATACCTTCTGAAGGATGAGGAGGGCCGTGTCATTGAGGGACCCAAACAGATGTTCCAGCGCGTTGCAATGCTGGTCGTCATACCCGACATACTCCACGATCCGAGGGTTTTCGATAGGGAGGCCGGGCAGAGGGTAAAGCCTATGGAGAACTTCTCACCAGCCAAATGGGAGGGGCGTGTTGGGCTCGGCAGAACGGGGGACGGGAAGTTCCTGGTTACATGGAATAGGTATCACCTTGAGAGGATGAAGGCCCTGTACGACGAGCTCAATCAGCAGGGCAAGATGAAGGTTTCTTGGAGTGAGTTCTTCCAGATGCTGCTTAACGGGGAGTTCGACTCCTACTATGAAAACTTCAGGAGGTACTATGACATTATGGTTGAGAAGAAGTTTATGCCCAATTCTCCAACGCTGTTCAACGCCGGGACCCGGCTGGGCCAGCTCTCCGCGTGCTTCGTACTGGACATCGACGACAACATCGAGTCTATAATGGAGGCCGCTAAGGAGGCCGCCATAATATTCAAGACGGGCGGAGGCATCGGGATCAACTACAGCAAGCTCAGGCCCGAGGGCGACATCGTGTCCTCGACCCACGGCGTTGCGAGCGGCCCCGTATCGTTTATGAGGATTATCGATACTGTTACCGAGGTTGTCAAGCAGGGTGGGAGGCGCCGGGGGGCTAACATGGGGATACTGGAGATATGGCATCCTGATATCGAGAAGTTCATAACCTCGAAGTCAAAGCCTGGCGTATTGACCAACTTCAACATATCCGTTATGATAACCCCCGACTTCTGGGAGTACTTTAAGGAGGATAAGCCATACCCGCTCGTTAACCCTAGAGACAGGAGCGTTTGGAAGCATATAAGGCCCCGACAGATATTCAGAACCATCGCCGAAATGGCCTGGAAGACAGGAGATCCGGGCGTCCTTTTCATGGACAACATAAACAAAAGGAACATCCTCAGGAAAGCCCTAGGCGACATCAGAGCAACCAACCCCTGCGTGTCTGGCGACACCAGGATACTCACACCTGAGGGCTGGGTGAGTGCGAGGGAACTCTATGAAAAGGCCAGAAGAGAGGGGGTCGTTAAAGGCGTCGCGATCGACGAGGAGCTTCTTGGCGAGGGGGGTGAGCCGGTTGCGTATAAGACCAGGCTTATAACAACTATCGGAAGCCTGGAGGTTTACAAGACTGTTAAGGGGGAGACGTTAAAGCTCCTCGTGCCCAGGGAGGTTGATGCATGGGTCTGGTACCTGGGTAAAAAACCTGCCGTAAAGGTGGTTACCCATGAGGGTTATGAGATA
Source organism: Candidatus Geoarchaeota archaeon (assembly GCA_015520395.1). Lineage (GTDB taxonomy): Archaea > Thermoproteota > Thermoprotei > Gearchaeales > WAQG01 > WAQG01. The sequence goes on along the minus strand of WAQG01000079.1, from coordinate 3,560 downwards.
ACCGTCACCCACGACCACAAGTTCCTGACACCGGAAGGCTGGAAGAGGGCGCAGGACTTAAGGCAGGGGGAGAAGATCGCCCTGGCAAGACTGCACCCATATTACATAGACACGGTTAAGGGTGGTGTTCAGCTCGACGAGGATGTGGCGTTCGCTTTAGGCTGGCTGGTGGGCGACGGCACGTTCAACGAACATTATGCTGCATGGTATTTCAGTGAGGGCGATGAGGCCGCTGAAGCTAGGGTTAGGATTGGCGTCGAGAAGCTGGGAGGCAACCCACTCTCACATACCTATGTGGTTAGTAAAAGCGAGCATAAGGTTCAATACAATAGGGGAACTAGGGTTTATAAGAACCTGCTGAAACTGCTGGGAGCAACCATAGGCCGAAGCCCTGAGAGGAGCGTTCCCGAGGTGGTTTGGAAGCTCTCCCCAAGAGCTCTTGCAGCCTTTCTGAGGGGTCTGTTTACAGCCGACGGGTATGTGGATGGTGATCGCGCAGTGAGGCTGACAAGCTCTAGTATAAGGCTCCTTAAGGATGTTCAGGTGCTGTTATCGATCTTCGGCATAAATTCGGTGATCTACGAGAGGCCCTATGAAAGGGAGTTTAGATATGTGGATAAGGATGGAGGGCACCGCACCTACAGGTCTGCGGGTTACTATGAGTTGGTGATAAAAGGGTATAGTAGGCGCCTGTTCAAAGAGCTGATAGGCTTTGAAGACGTCAAAAAGATGGAGAGGCTTTCGCTGGGCAAGACCAAGAGGGATGAGGTCTGGGCTGTGGTCTCCAAGGTTGAGGACGCTGGCCTCACCGACTTCTATGATTTCACAGTGCCAATGCACCATAACTACATTGCAAACGGCCTGCTCAACCACAACTGTGGAGAGGAGCCTCTCTACCCCTATGAGTCGTGCAACCTTGGCTCCATAAACCTCTACGCCTTTGTCAGGTTTGGGTCTGATGGAAGGGCGTATTTTGACTGGGAGGATTACAGGAAAACCATCAGGATCGCCCTGAGGTTCCTTGACAATGTGATTGATGTGAATAAGTTTCCCTTTGAGAAGATCGAGAAGGTGACGAAGCTTTCTAGGAAGGTTGGGCTCGGCCTGATGGGGCTGGCCGACACGCTCTTCGCCCTAAAGATACCGTACAACAGTGAGGAGGGCTTTGAGTTTATGAGGAGGGTTGCCGAGAACCTTACCTACTACGCGCTTGACGAGTCTTCCGAGCTGGCCAGGGAGCGGGGCGTGTTCCCACACTACTGGAAGTCCGGCTATGTCGATGGTGAGATGCCCGTTGAGGGCTACTATAGAAGGGAGCTTTGGACGCTTGACTGGGATAGGCTGGTTGAGAAGATAAGGAGGTTTGGGGTGAGGAATGCGGAGGTAACAACTATCGCCCCAACGGGATCCATCTCGATGATAGTAGACACGTCTTCGGGGATCGAACCCCAGTTCGCCCTCGTCTATGAGAAGAGGGTTACGGTCGGCCAGTTCTTCTACGTAGACTACGAGCTCGAGAGGCAGTTGAAGGAGAGAGGACTTTACGACGAGAGGATACTTAAGGAGATAGCGGATAACGGCGGCTCGTTGCAGGAGCTTGAAGGTATACCTGAGGACATGAAGCGCGTCTTTCTGGTAGCCTACGACATACCATGGTGGGATCACGTGAGGGCCCAGGCCGAGATCTCCCTCTGGATATGCGCCGCAGTGAGCAAGACGATAAATATGCCTAACTGGGTCACACCCGACGACGTTGAGAAGGCATACCTCTTCGCCTACAGGCTCGGGCTCAAGGGAATAACTATCTATAGGGATGGGTCAAAGAACGTTCAGGTTCTGGTCACCCCCTCCCAGAGGAAGGGCGGATACGTACTGGAAATTAGTAATAGAACTCTCGACATCATGAGAGAGCTGGGGGTGGAGCCCCCCAAGATGACCAAAAAATTCGAGAACGAGGCTCAGGTGCTGGCTAAGGCAACTATGGGCATAGTCAGCCAGATAAAAGCTGCCCGGAGGATGGAGGAGGTTAAGAACGATGTCGAAACATGCCCAAACTGTGGAAGTACTAGGATTATCTATGAAGAGGACTGTGTGAAGTGTCTTGACTGTGGATGGGTTGCCTGCATAGTGGCTTAACCAATTTTTGAAAGCGTGGATTTATATCTCTCAGCACGCCTTATTAGAGAGTAGGTGTGGCGGATTGACGCTCTTTAATGAGGATCAACTTAAGAAAATCGAGGAAAGGGAGAACAGGTGGATCGATGAGGTTGTAAAGAGGGCCATTCAGCGTATCCCTGAAAGGAAAAAGGTGTTTAAAACCTTCTCAGGAATAGAGTTGAAAAGGGTATATACCCCCGCCGACCTGGGCCCGGATTACGACTACTTTGAGAAGCTTGGTCTACCGGGGGAGTACCCCTTCACCAGAGGCCTCCACCCAACCATGTATAGGGCTAGGATATGGACTATGAGGATGTTCTCAGGTTACGGAACACCAGAAGAAACCAACCGGAGACTTAAGTATCTCATAGCTCTCGGAGAGACGGGGCTCAGCCTCGCCTTCGACTTCCCGACGTTGCTGGGCCTCGACTCCGATGATCCACTGGCTCACGGGGAGGTGGGCGTCTGCGGAGTTGCCGTGGACACTCTAAGGGACATGGAGATAATATTCGATGGGATACCCATGGATCAAGTGACCACCAATATGACAATTAATCCACCTGCCCCAGTCCTCCTAGCAATGTATATAGTGGCGGCTGGGAAGCAGGGAGTCCCTATGACCAAGATTGGGGGGACAACACAGAACGATAACCTCAAGGAGTTCATAGCTCAGAAGAGCTTTGTGTTCCCGCCCGAGCCAGCCGTGAAGCTGACCCTCGACGTCATAGAATTCTCAGTTAAGAACATTCCTAAATGGAACCCGATAAGCATAAGCGGATACCATATAAGGGAGGCTGGGGCGACCGCCGTGGAGGAGCTAGCACTAACTCTTGCGGACGGGATAGAGTATGTGCGGCACGGCATAAAGAGGATGCCTGTGGACGAGTTCGCGCACAGGCTCTCCTTCTTCTTCGATGCCCATATCAACTTCTTTGAGGAGATTGCTAAGTTTAGGGCTGCTAGGAGGATGTGGGCAAAGATAATGAAGGAGTGGTTCGGGGCGAAGAAGCCGAGAAGCATGTGGCTCAGATTCCACACACAAACCGCCGGGGTCTCACTTACTGCCCAGCAGCCCGAGAACAACATCGTTAGAACTGCCATAGAGGCTCTCGCAGCCGTCCTAGGAGGGACACAGAGCCTACATACAAACGCGTATGATGAGGCTTGGGCGCTGCCCAGTGAGAAGGCTGCAAAAATAGCTCTTCGAACACAGCAGATCATAGCGTATGAGACGGGCGTGGCGGATACGGTGGATCCTCTTGCTGGTAGTTATTTTGTTGAGTGGCTTACTGATAGGGTTGAGGAGGAGGCCTGGAAGATAATATACAGGATCGAGGACATGGGAGGAATGATAGAAGCAATAAAGAAAGGATACCCACAAAGACTCATAGCAGAAAGCGCAT
>WAQG01000078.1 GCA_015520395.1 Candidatus Geoarchaeota archaeon | reverse complement strand
GTGTCATAGACTACTTTCACGGGGCTGTGGCCGCCGGGAAGGAGTCGCGCCTATACTGGGCGGTGGCCCCCGATGGGCGGGATATAGCCGTGAAGATCTACCTTACTTCGGCCGCCGAGTTTAGGCGTAACATCAGGTTCTACCTTGACGACGAGATGATAAGGCTTGCCAGGGGGAGTTTCAGGAAGCTGATATTCTGGTGGTGTCGGAGGGAGTTTCAGCACCTTAAGAGGGCCTTCAGGGCTGGGGTTAGGGTTCCTCAGCCGATAGCCTTCTACAGGAATATCCTGGTCATGGAGTTTATTGGCAGAAATGGGGCGCCAGCCCCCCTCCTCAAGGATGCTCCGCCGGAGAATCCGGAGGAAGCCTACAAAACCATGTTGACATATATTGAAAGGCTTTATAGGGGGGCGAAGATAGTCCACTCGGATCTCTCCGAGTACAATGTGCTGAACTTTGAAGGTGAACTGGTCATAATCGATCTTGGCCAGTCAGTCGACGTCTCGCACCCCATGGCCCTCGACTACCTTCTAAGGGATATAAGGAACATCTCCAGGTACTTCGATGAGCTTGGAGTGGACGTGCTTGACCCGAGGCAGGTTTATAAAAAAATCGTTGGGCCATAGCTACACCGTTTCTGGCCGGAGGTTTTTTATGTAGCCCTGCTCCAAGAGCCTTTTCACCTCATCTCTCCTGTACACGTGGACTATGTCCGCCCTCTTCGGCTGAAAGTCCCAGGGAGCAACAAGAACGTAATCACCCTCCCTTATCCACCTCTTCTTCTTAAATCTCCCGGGTATCCTGCAGAGCCTCACCTCCAGATCTTCACACTTCACCAAGACCCTGTCGTAACCCAACAGCCTTGTAACGATGCCTATGACCTCGCCCTCCATCGGTACCCTCAGCTCAGGTTCCTCTTCAACACCCTTCTTAGGCATCTCATAATAACCTAGAACATCATCACTTATATACCCTCATTCCACAAGTCTTATCAGAATCGTCTTCCTCGCAACCCTTCTTCCACTTCTATCTATCTTTACGAGCTTAGAGGTCTCGCTTATCACCCCGCCGATCCGTTTTTTCAGGGCCTGGGCAACCCTCATCGCCTGGGAGTAGGACGTGAAGTAGATGTCGATCCCATAGCGGTAGTCCTCAGTCTTGACGACTCTGTAATCCCTCCCCTCCCTGTAAGCTTTACCCAGGGACTCAACAACTATCCTGTAGACCTGCTTCCTCCTATCCATGCTCATCGGCCCTTCAACCATTCTCACCTGGAGGACCGCCTCATAGTTTCCACTCCTCTCCCTGATACAACGGTCGCAAAGCCTTACATCAACCTTGAGCGGAACATTGAAATGGTAAGTCACATCCTCTTCATACCCTTCAAGATAGATGAAAACACCGACCCTCAAGTCTGATGGCCTACTATAAAGCTTCTCTAAGTCGACCTCCTCATCAAGCTTAACTCCCTTAAAAACACCCCCCTCAACTCTCACAACATCGCTGACCATGACTGCCAAATCGTCAGCGATCTTTCTGCCGTCGTAATCCCTCCTCCACCTCCCCCTAAAGGTATGATCACCACACGACGGGCAGACGGCTATCCTCGGCCTCCTCTTAACTTTAACCTCCAGTCTCTCGACTATAAAACAGATCGGGCAAAGCCCATCATAGATCTTTACTTCAGACTCGCTTCGACCACAGATTGCGCAGACCCTTGGCAACCCGCCTTCCCACCGATAAGCTATGGGAAGGTTTATTTTTATCTTTCCCCATCCTCAAGTGAGCATTCATGCCGCGGCTCAGTATAGAGAGCTATGAAGAGATGTTAAACAGGCTATACTCGACAGTCAAAGTAAGGGTGGTTAAAGGGGAAAGGTTTGAACCACCTACGGTCAGATCATTCATAGTTGGTTCAAGGACTGTGATAGCGAACTTCAAGGAGATATGTGAGAAGCTGAACAGGCCTCCGGAGGAGATGGCGAGGTTCTTCCTTAGGGAGATGGCGACGGGCGGGGGTGTTGAGGATCAGAGGCTCATCCTGGTCGGCAGATTTGAGGAGAGACAGCTGAACTCCGCACTGCAGTTCTACATTAGGCGGTATGTCTTCTGCCCCGTCTGCAAGTCCCCCGACACCGAGTTGGTCAGGGAGAAGAAGCTCCTCTATCTTAAATGCCTTGCATGTGGTGCCATAAGCCCTGTGCCCGACTACAGGTGACTCGGGGGATGGAGCCCTACATAGGCGTGATCGGAGGCTCAGGACTTTACGAGTTCCTAAAATTCGGAGAGACGCTCATAGTTGAGACGCCATACGGCCCTACTCCCCGCATACTTATTGGCGAGGTTGATGGAAAGCGGGTGGCTTTTGTCAATAGGCACTCTAAGCCGGGTTCAAAGGAGGTTTCACACTCGGTTCCCCCGCACATGATAAACTACAGGGCGATCATATGGGGGCTAAGGAAGATTGGTGTGGAGAGGATATATGCTACAAACGCTGTCGG
>WAQG01000077.1 GCA_015520395.1 Candidatus Geoarchaeota archaeon | reverse complement strand
TGTGTTTTAGGCTAGATATCAAGCACGAACCTTAAGGTAACCCTACCATCCCCCTCTACTATCTCCATCAGCGAGTATGTGGGGCTCTTAACGTAGGTCAGGAACTCGTGCCTTACCGGATCCGCCTGCTCCCCCCATGCGACCCCACAGAGCCTCAGCCCATCAGGCCCCTTACCTATCTCTAAAACCCTGAACCTGCAGAGGAAGTAGCCGTGGACATCGTGGATTTCAAGGAGCCTCTCCAGCCAGTCGTAGAGGAGCGATTCTTTATCGAAGCCAGACGCCTCGACCAGAAACTCGTCCCTCGCCTCAACCCTAGACAGGTCGGTCATAACATTATACATCGCCTTGGCTGCCTCCTCGAAGGCCTCACTCAGCCCGGGGCCCCAAGCCTCCACATACACATCTGCGGTATGTTCGAGGTACCTAAACCCCCTTTCCATCCGCCATCAACTCCCTGACAATAAATTACTGGCGCCGGGGGTGGGATTCGAACCCACGCGCCCCAGTGGGGCACAGGCTCTCAAGGCCTGCGCCTTGTCCGCTCGGCCTTCGGGGACCCGCGCAGCGGGCCTACCCCGGCCTGGGAGTCCCCGGCGCCATTAATAGAAATTCGAGCCTTAAGAAAAACCTTGCTGTCTGTCTTATATTAGCTCTATCTCTATCTTGACGGTATCGGGCACCCTTATCCTCATTATCTGCCTCATCACCCTGTCGTTAGCCGCAACATCGATGAGCCTCGAGTGTATCCTCATCTCCCAATGGTCAACTGTAGGTGTGCCCTCTCCACACGGCGACTTCCTAGTCACCACACGCAGCCTCTTAGTTGGAAGGGGTATAGGACCAGCTATCTTGGCACCCTGCCTTTCCGCTATCTCCTTTATCTCCTGAGTCACCTGGAGCAGATCCTGTAGGTTTGGGCTTCTAAGCCTTATCCTTGCGATACCCCTCATTTCTACCAGCCAGTAGACCTTAATAGGGTTGGAAATATTAGTTTTACCGTATCCTTATTTCCTCCGGAACTACGTTGAGAACCACTCCAGCCGCGATCGTCCTGCCCATGTCTCTGATAGCGAACCTGCCGAGTCCTGGGAAGTCCTTGTAGGTCTCCAGGGCGGTTGGCTTTAGTGGCCTGAGTCTGACTATGGCGACATCGCCCTGCCTCAGGTACCTTGGGTTCTCCTCTATTACGGCGCCCGTCCTGGGGTCTAGCTTCTTAACTAGCTCTATGAACTTCGTGGCCACCGTGGCCGTGTGTATGTGCATGACCGGGGTGTAGCCGACCGATATCGACGTTGGGTGATAGAGCATCACTATCCTGGCCTCAAACTCCTTAGCAACAGTTGGCGGGTGGGTCAGAGGGCCTACAACATCGCCCCTCCTTATCTCGTGCCGCTCAACACCCTTGAGGTTGAAACCTATGTTGTCTCCGGGAAGCGCCTCAGGTATCCTCTTATGGTGCATCTCGATGGACTTAACCTCACCCTTCTTACCGACCGGCATGACTACAACGGTGTCGCCCGTTCTGAGGACCCCGCTTTCAACCTTCCCAACAGGGACCAGACCCACGCCCTTGATCGTGTAGACGGCCTCGATCGGTATTCTGAGGGGCTTGTTTATCGGCCTCTCGGGAGGCTTGAGCTCATCCAGAGCCTCAATGATGGTCGGCCCATCGTACCACGGCATGTTCTTGCTTCTCTCGACCAGGTTGTCGCCAAGCCAGCCCGATGTTGGCACAAACCTGATCTTGCTGACATCGTAGCCCAGCATCCTCAGGAGCTTGGAGACCCCCGCCTTCACCTCCTCGTACCTCTGCTTACTCCACTTCACAGTCTCGTCATCCATCTTATTGATGGCGACGACCACCTGGTTAATGCCCATTGTCCTTATTAGGAAGGCATGCTCCCTCGTCTGTCCAGTAGCACTTATCCCCGTCTCATACTCGCCCCTCTTAGCAGAGACTACCAGGAGGGCAGCGTCAGCCTCACTGGCGCCGGTAATCATGTTCTTGACAAAGTCCCTGTGGCCCGGCGCGTCGATGATCGTCCAGTGATACTTCTTAGTCTCGAACTCGAGGAAGGCCAGGTTTATCGTCAGCCCCCTCTCCCTCTCCTCCTTGTGCCGGTCGAGAATCCAGGCATACTTAAAACTCCCCTTACCTATCCTCGCAGCCTCGGCCTCATACTCCCTCAACGTACGCTCATCAATCGCCTTAGTAAGCACCAGCAGATGACCCATCAAGGTAGATTTGCCATGATCCACATGTCCCACGACGACTATGTTCATATGTGGTTTCTTCCGTGAGGACACGTTCTTCACCTGGGTGTGTTCATGCAATCCCTATATATTAAGGTTCCGTCCAGTCGAGGTCATTATATTTTCATTTTTCCAGGGTTTTCTTGTAAGTTTCGGTTTCAGAAGGGTTTTGCTGGGGATTTGGGAGGTGTGGTGGAGGTGCGATGTTGTGGGGGGTTAATTAGCAAGGTATATATTGATGGTTGGGTTTCGGCTAGTTGGATAGGTGTTCAGGGATGGGGCGTCGAGTACATGCGCCTGTCAGGGGCTCACATGGGTATTATCCTAGGGCTAGGGCTAGCTCGATCACCCCGAGGGTTAGGAGCTGGCCTAAAGTTGAGGGGCCCCCGAGGCTGCTGGGGTTCCCTGTGTTTAAGGTGGGTATGACGCATACAGTTGTGATCGAACCCTACAAGTATAGCCCCCTACATGGCCAGGAGGTTGTGAAGCCGGTCACGATACTTGAGGCGCCCCCGGTCTTTGGAGCTGGGCTGCGTCTTTACGGTCAAGATGATCATGGCGCGCTGGTCTCGATCAGCGAGGTTATGCTAAGCGAGCTTCCAAAGCACGCGGAGAGGCTGCTGCCTAAGAGCAAGAAGGGCTATGGTGTGGAGCGCGTTGAGGAGGAGGGGGTTGTTGAGGTTAGGCCCAACAAGGAGCTCTCCAGGAAGATCGAAGAGATGAGGGGTGAGCTGGACCGGGTTGAGAGGGTTAGGTTGCTGGCCCTCACACAGCCCCACCTCACCGGGATAGGTAAGAAGAAGCCCGACCTCGTTGAGATTGAGATAGGCGGGTCAAAGATAGATGAGAAGTTTGAGTTCGCCGTCAGCCTCCTTGGGCGGGAGATACATATGCCCAGCGACGACCTTCTCTACGAGCTTCTCGGTGAAAGGCTTAGGGAGGCTGAGGAGGCGAGGCGTAGGAAAGGGAGAGGCGGGGATGAGGTGCGGAGGATGGTGGAGAAGGCTAAGGGGGACAGGGTCTATCTTGGGGTGTTCAGCCCCGGCTTTCTAGTCGATGTCGTTGGGGTTACTAAGGGCAAGGGGTTCCAGGGCGTGATAAAGAGGTTTGGCGTTAAGGAGATGCCACGATGGCACAAGCATAGGAAGGGTTCGAGAAAGGTCGGGTCCGCGGGGCCAGCCACCCCCGGGACTATGAGGTTTATACCGAGGGCCGGACAGCTAGGCTTCCACAGAAGGGTTGAGTACAACAAGAGGATAATTATGATGGGGGTTAACTTATCGTTCATTGATCCTGAGCTAGGCGTTGTCCCGAACATCAACCCTAAGTCGGGCTTCAAGCACTACGGGGTTGTAAGGAACGACTACTTGGCGGTTCTGGGAAGCGTGATGGGGCCCCCCAAGAGGATGCTTATGCTGAGGTACCCGATTAGGCCGGGCGATCAGGTACTTGAGCTCAAGCATGAGGTGCTCTATGTCCACATATAAAAGAATATATTC
>WAQG01000076.1 GCA_015520395.1 Candidatus Geoarchaeota archaeon | reverse complement strand
GTTGGCGATGTAAGTAGAGATTTTAGTGGCAAGCTTCTGGATAGTGCAAAGAGGAGGGAGATGGCGAGGCTTAGGGAGGCCCAGAGGAGGCTTATTGACACCCCACGAAACAGGTCGTTGAGGAGGGCTATGGACGTCATAGAGACCCTGCGGTCAGCGTTCGGCACGCCAAAGATAGTTTCAGAGACAGCAATAACATTCTATGCACAGTATAAGAGGAAGTCTGGGAAGAAGAGGATAAAGAATGCTAAGTATCTGGCAGCGGCTGCGTTCTATGCCGCATGCAGGGTTAACAACATTCCCATCACATTTAGGGAGGTCTCCAAGATTCTTGACCTTAAAGATGATAGGCTTAAAAGAGTCTTCATTTCACTTAAGACTATCTTGGGTATTGACAATCGAAAGATGGATATTCCACCAGAGGCGTTCGTTGAGAAAATCGTTGGAACTCTTGATTTTCCTCCAATAGTAGAGGATCTTGCTAAAAAGATAATTAACACCGCTAGGGAGAAGGGCCTGACCTCCGGTAAGAGTAAGTCCGGGGTAGCCGGAGCTGCAACGTACATAGCTGCCAAGATCTATAATGTTGAGGATGTCACCCAGGAGGACGTGGCTGAAGTTGTTGAGATCACCCCGGTTACCATAAGGCAGCGTTCTAAGGATTTTATGAGGAAAATAAATATTATAATAAGGGTGTAGTCAGGCTAAATTTATATCTTTTCTCACCCCAGAATTCCCATGAGAGAAGGTGAGTAAGGGGTCGTCGGGTAAGGGTAAGAAAATTGATATGAGCGTCATTGCTGCCAAGGCCCTTGAACTGATAAAGGCCGCGGGCGATAAGGGGATTGTTCAGAGTGAGCTTTGGAAGAAGCTGGGGATAGATAGTAAGAGGGGCTCGAGGCTTGTGCACCACTTCCTGATGGAGAACAGGATAACCAGGCGGAGCATCGTGGTGGGTGGGCGTAAAACGTTCCTGATACTCCCGGTGATGAGGGTGGTTGATATAGTTGACATTGAGCCCATGGCGGAAATCCCCTGCTTCTACTGCGTCGACATAGAGGTGTGTGGCAGGTATCTAATAAACCCGATCGACTGCCTAATGTTTAACGATTGGCTCAACCGAGCTGCGGAGAGGTGGGTTTCAGCTGAGCAGGAGGAGAAAACCTGACCACTATTACAGGTTGGCTAAGCTCAGGGGTTTTAGATCCAGAGCCGCGTTTAAGCTGATCCAGATCGACGAGAAGTTCCAGATATTTCAGCCCGGGTTCAGGGTGATCGACCTTGGTGCTGCGCCGGGCGGCTGGACCCAGGTGGCCCGCCTCGCCGTCGGTGCCTCAGGCATGGTGGTCGCAGTCGATATAGATGAGATGAGGCCTCTCCCCTACGATAACGTGAAGATCGTCAGGCTGGATATAACAAGAGAGGATGCCCCCGAGGTGATATTGAAGGTTCTTGGGGCCAGGGCGGATGTGGTTCTCTGCGACGCCTCACCTAACCTCACTGGGATATGGGACATGGATCAGTATAGGCAGCTTAAGCTGGCCAAAGCCGCTTTTAGGATAGCTGGAAAGGTTTTGAGGAGGGGTGGGAACTTCGTTACAAAGATATTTCAGGGCGCAGACACGAGGCGGCTGATCGATGAGATGAGCGGGTCCTTCAGGTTTTCAAGGATATTTAAGCCCGCCGCCTCGAGGAAGGAGAGTGCGGAGATGTACTTCATCGGCAAGGGGTTTAGGACGTCAGCATCTCCATTAAGAGGCGGTAGGGAGCGTCGGTTTTAATTCCCTTAGGGTCAAAGTGGGTTCTGGACGCCCTGTAGCCCCTTTCCCTCAACGCCTCAACAATCCTTTTCACGGGCGGCGAGGAGGCGCCCATCTTGCTCGCCATCTCGTCGAGCTGGTAATAGGGTGGGGCTTCGATGCTCTCCTCGAGGAGCATCGAGACAAGCCCCACCTCCCTACTTCCCATACCCATGTCCACGCCCTTCCTCACAGCCCTCTCAAGAAAGGCTGGGTCTGAGATGGGGCCCACCCATAGGGGTCCCCCGACCTGGAGGGGCGAGCCACAGTTCTCACAGGCCTTGGGGAGCGCTGTGGCCAGGCCCCTCACCAGGCTTCTCCACTCGCACTGGGGACAGTAGGCCAGGAAGCCTATTTCCCCCATGCTTCTGTCGGCGGCGGAGGTTCTCTTGACGACCTCTACGTAGACTCTGAGGTAGTGCCTTGTTGAGTGGCTGGCTAAGGGTTTTATGCCTGCATCGAAGATGGCTGCGATTCTGGCTATAGCCCCCAAAACTATCCTGACAGCTAACTCCCTGCAAAAACTGGTCTTCAAAGGTTTCGCGCCGTATTTTCTGAAGGTCGATCTTCCATGAACCCCGCAGAGGGGCGCTATGTCGGTGGCCGTCGCGGCTATCATCCCACCATGCCTTATGGCTTGCACCGCGGCTGCCATGAAGGGCATTGGCGACCCGAATGGATCTATATCTACTATGTCTGGCCTCCTTGAGAAGGCGTGTTTGAGTAGGTGGAGGTTGGCATCCTCCCTTGATGCCAATACCCTATCCTCCACGCCGTTAAGCCTTATGTTCTCTACGATGTTGCTGTAAGCCTCCTTTGAGAGGTCGTTTAGACAAACCCTATCTACTGAGGGCGCCTCTAGGGCAATTCTTATCCCCCTGACCCCAGAGGCTGCCAGGGGTTCGCAGTAAAACAGACCAGTCCTTCCACTATACTCGGCATAGGCCTCTGTAAAGATCACCGTCAGGGTTCTCGACTGCTCAGCATAGATATTATAGAATACGCCTTCCCTCACCAGAACCTTAGCCTGCCCCTCGCTGTACAGGCCGGGCGGCGCCCCCTCATCGACCCTCAGCTTAAACATCCCAAGACAAAGGGTTGAGGCCCAGTAAATATCCTTGAGCCTGCTGGGGTATGTTTAAAGGCTGGTTGGCTGGATTATTTCTAGGCGATGAAGCCGTTAAAGTTTTTTCTGACAGGGCCTCCTGGCATCGGCAAGACGACGGCAGTCCTAAGGATAGTTGATGTTCTAAGAGGGAGGGGCTTGTCCGTCGGCGGGATGGTTACCGAGGAGGTTAGAAGGGGGGGTAGGAGGGTTGGATTTAGGGTTATTGACGTGGCCTCGGGGAGGTCAGGCTATCTGGCAGTCGCCAATGAGCCGGGCGAGCCTAGGGTTGGTAGGTACCATGTGAGACTAGGGGAGTTTGAGGATGTGGGGGTTCGTGCCCTCCTCAGGGCGATTGACTCATATGAAGTTGTTGTCTGTGATGAGATAGGCCCTATGGAGCTTTACTCGTCGAGGTTTGTTGAGACGGTTGAAAAGCTGCTCAGCTTGACGAAGCCCCTCGTAGGAACAGTCCACTACAGGGCTAGACACCCCCTGGTGCTTGAGATAAAGAGGCGGTTCCAGGAAAATATATATAGGCTAACTCTGGAGAACAGGGGGAGGGTACCGATGCTCGTAGCTGAAAGAATTATAAGGGGGTTGGGCTTGGCGTGAAGAAGCTGAAAGTAAGGGTTCTAGACCTGCATGGCCCAATATTCAACGTGGCAATACTGCATGAGGCCGACGCAAGGGAGCTGAATGTGGCTGCTAGGGAGAGGGTCTCGGTTGCCAGGGATGAGCGGTGCGTGAATCTGATAGTGGAGATCACAACCACCGTTGTCGACCGGGGCGTAATAGGAATCCCCGTCGAGGCAGCCGAGGAGCTCGGCGTATCTAGTGGCGATACTGTCACGTGTAGGCCAGCCGGCCCCCCAGGATCGCTAAACTACATTAGACGCCTCATCAAGGGTGGTCGCCTCACGCCCTATGAGCTTAGGAGCATCATCGAGGATGTAGTGGCTCATAGGCTGAGTGAAGTGGAGATAGCCGGCTTCCTCCTCGCCCAATATTACCGCGGCATGAGCGTGGAGGAAACTGTGGAGCTGGTCAGGGCCATGGTTGACGTCGGAGAGAGGATCGTCTTTGACGAGCCAGCCTACGACGTGCACAGCATTGGGGGCGTTCCAGGAAACTCGAAGGTCGCCCTCCTGACAGTCCCGATAGTGGCTTCAACGGGGGTTCTGATACCTAAGACCAGTAGCAGGGCGATAACAAGCCCCTCGGGAACGGCTGACACAATGGAGGTGTTCGCCAGGGTTGACCTGACCCCCGAGGAGCTGAGAAGAGTCGCAATCAAGACCAGGGGGACGCTTGCGTGGGGCGGGAGGCTGGGGCTGGCCCCGGCCGACGACATCTTCATAAGGGTGGAGAACCCCCTGGGGATAGATCCAAGGCCCCAGATGGTTGCGAGCATCCTCTCGAAGAAGCTTGCCATGAGCGTGGGTTTCGTCCTTATAGACATACCGATAGGCCCTAAGGCCAAGGTGGAGAATCGTGACGAGGCGAGGGAGCTTGCAAGGATGTTCGAGGAGGTTTCGAGGAGGATAAACATCAAGTTGAAATGTGCTTTAACCTACGGTGGACAGCCGATCGGGTATACCGTTGGGCCGGCGCTCGAGGCTAGAGAAGCCCTAAAGGCCCTTATGGGGGAGGGGCCGATGAGCCTGGTTGAGAAGGCTGTGAGCCTTGCGGGGATGGTTCTCGAGGCTGCGGGGGTTGTTGACCCTGGGCTTGGGTATCACCGGGCAAAGGACATACTGGCCTCCGGAAAGGCCCTTGAAAAGTTCCTTGAGATAGTTGAGGCCCAGGGCGGCGACCCGGGCGTGAAGCCCGAGGATATAAGTGTCGGTGAGAAGACGGTCGACATATTCTCGCCCGTCGATGGCTATGTCGTCGCCGTGGATAACGAGGCCATAACCCTGATTGCCAGAACCGCCGGGGCCCCGGCCGACAAGGGTGCCGGCGTCAGGATCTACCATAAGGCGGGCCATAGGGTTAGGAAGGGTGAAAAGATACTCACGATATATTCCAGCTCCTCGGTGAGGCTAGCCGAGGCTGAGGCCCTGGCGAGAAGGCTGAACCCGATAAGGATAGAGGGAATGCTGCTTGGCGTCTATCCTGAGGAGTAGGGATATGCTGGTAGGGGGTCTTGACGAGGCTGGAAGGGGACCCGTCATAGGCCCCATGATAATCACGCTGTACGTCCTCCCGGAAGATGAGGTCTGGAGGCTGGCTGAGATCGGCGTTAGGGACTCCAAGGAGCTCTCACCCAGTCAGAGGGAGGGGCTGTTCGACCAGCTCATGGGGCTGGCCCACTCCATCGCGATAGCCGAGGTGTCGGTCAGTGAGATAAACCTTGCCATGGATCGTGGAGTTAAGCTGACTCGCCTAGAGGCTATGGTCTCAGCATACCTGATAGACCTCCTGAAACCCGACCTCGTCTACATAGACGCAGCCTCGGTCAACATTGAAAGATACTGCAGCTCCATAAAGGCCCGCCTCAAAAGCAGAAAAACCAGTCTAAGATGCCTCCACAGGGCCGACAAGGCGTTCCCCATAGTCTCAGCAGCATCGATAATCAGCAAGGTTGTCCGGGATAGGGCTATAAGGGAGCTGTCGAAGACCTATGGGGAGATAGGCTCCGGCTACCCCTCCGACCCAAAAACACTATCCTTCCTTAAAGAGTGGATCTCGAAACACGGCTCACCACCACCCATAGTCAGGAAAAGATGGAAAACCCTCAGGAGGCTGAAGGGAGGGGGGCGCACCCTCGAGGAGTACTTCTGAACATCCACGCGGAGAAGCACCCCAGACACCTTTAATAACCGTATGGACGCCCAGTTTTTTAGGATGCTAAGCACACTAGGTGGAATCAGCCCACAAGCAACAATCCAAGCCATCATGATAGGAACAATCCTAGTATTCATCCTCAGCGACCTCGCAAAATGGCGTAAAGACAGGAAGCAGGCCAAGGCAGTATAAGCCTACACCCCAGAGGCGGCAGGAACCAAAGCCCCCAACTTACGCCTTAACAAGGCCTAGCCTCTCCAACTTCCTTGCCAACCACGGCCTGTACCCCGGCTGAACCCTTGTAAGAATTTCCTGATGGGCCACTGTGAGTATCATGTATGCGAGCAGGTAGAATGGGGCATATTGAGGGTAGGGTGGAGCCGGAGGGCCACTCGGAGACCTCCCAACACCCACGGCAGATGCCAACAAGGACACAAAGACCTCAGTCAGCTGGAGCAGAACCCAGTAACTAGCAATCGACGCAAGCCTCCCCTTCCAACCCCCACCACCAAAGCCAGCCACTAGATAGGCAACCAGATTATAGACAGGTATTAGGACAACCGTATACAGCGGACTCCAAATCCCAGGAAGACAAAACAGGAAAAGCACAGGATACAGAAGCAGCGCCTTCCAATCTAAGACAAAAGCATAGCCGAGACTAAAAACCACAATCCTCAAAGGATAAAGAAAGTAGGGAAACGCAAAAAACATAGGCGCACTCATAGTATAGAATAAGAATATTGAGACAATTGAAAAAATAAGATAAGATTTAAAGTGGCCCATAAAAATTACCTCTCTACATCCCTGTTACAGCGTGTAGGCTCCATATCTCGGTCTAAGAGACCCCCCTCCTGATATCCACAGTGCAGCGTTCTATAG
>WAQG01000075.1 GCA_015520395.1 Candidatus Geoarchaeota archaeon | reverse complement strand
TTGACGACTGAGGTGCTGGCAGGTTTATATGGGTCTTGTGGGTATGGGTCTTATGAGTATGGGTCTCATAATTCCCAGATCCGAGGCTGAGGAAATAGCCAGATCCCCCGGCTGGCTCATGGTCTTCGGCAGGCGGAAGACGGGTAAAACGTTTCTGCTCAGGAGGATGGTGCCCCATGACCACTACTTCTTCGTGGGGCGGAGCAGCGAGGTTTTTTATTGGTCGGGCAAGGGGATTGAGCGGCTAAGCCATGATGCATTTAGGGAGAGGTTGACGTCTCTGATTACAAGGGACGTTGTTGTGATCATAGATGAGTTTCAGAGGCTGCCCAGGGGGTTCCTCGACCTCCTCCACATGCTTAAAGCTGAGTCCCGGGCAAAGCTGATACTTGTTGGCTCAAGCCTTAGGGTTGTTGGCAGGGTGTTTAAGGGGCGTAGCCCGCTCCTGGGCATTGTGCGGCCCGTGAGGATAGGGCTTATCTCTCCTAGAGACGTTGTCAGGGCAGTTGCGGGCCTGCTACCTCCAAACATGGTGTTAAGGGTTGCGCCCTTCATAAGGGATCCATGGATGCTGGATTTTGTGAGGCTGGATGGGGGGATTAGGGGTTTCCTCCTTGAGGTTGTTAGGGCGGTTAGGTATAATGTGCGTGGGCTTATAGGCGAGGTTTTCTCGGAGGAGGAAAGGGAGCTTACCGAGAGGTACGAGGCGATTCTTAAGGCGCTGGGTGATGGCAGGGCGACGCCCGGGGAGGTGGCCAGCTACATCTCAGGGCTACTCTCCCAGCCCATGAAGTCCCAGGACGTCAAGAAGTACATGCATAACCTTGTTGAGATGGGACTGGTTAGAAGGACCAAGCTGTACGGCAAGGCTAGGTTTCTCTACGAGATCGAGTCCGCCCCAATAAGCCTCTTCTACTACCTTGAGGCCCGCATAGGCTTCTCGGAGATAGATGCCCCAGCCGAAATAGCCGTCGAGAAGATAATGCCCCTAGTTCCCCGCTACTATGAAAGGTTCGTCACTGACCTCATCGCGGAGCTCCTCGGAGGAACCGTTCAGAGGAGCCTCAGGCCCGAGATCGACGGGATTATCGTCCGAGGAGATCATGTACTGGCTTTTGTCGAAGTTAAATATGGAAGGGTGAAACCTGAGGATCTCTACAGGTTTAAGGAAAAGGTGAAGAGGCTTGGAGCCTTCAGGGACGTTGAACTCATAGTGGTTGCGGAGAATGCGTTGGAGATGCCGGGTTTTAGGATTATTACCCCTGAGGATCTCCTGAGGATGGCTGTTGGGAGGCTTTAAGCGCTCTTTCATGAAGGAGGGTAGCAATTGCTATCAGTCCGGATGCTGCGGCATAGTCTGTCGAGATGGTGATTCCAGGCGCTATGTCGACGACCATGTCCGCAAACCTGTATATGCCCCTCGGGATCCCCACCCTCGACCCAACAAGTATGTTGACCCTCCTCCCACTTCTTATAAAGATCCTCTCCAGCTCGTCGGCCAGCTTCGAGATGGGCTCCCCCTCAGGCTCCAGCACAATTATGTGTTCAGCACTCCTCTCCCTGACAAGCTGGTAGAGATCCGCGATCTGCACCGGAACCCTCCGCGCCCTCCTCCCATACGTCTTCCTCTGGATCTCGAACCTGGACTCTATCCCCTCAAAAAGACCGTCAAGGAACGTCTTCAGCTGGAGGGCGTCCACGTAGCCGGTGAACGCGACCACAAGCTCCCCAACCTCAAATGTCTGAACCTCCCTCCCTATCCTCACACCCATCGTTCTACAGGCGTCGAGGGGGCCTAGGTAGGGCATCTGGACAAGGCTAACCCTCCTGAAGAGCTTATAGACGGGGTATTTTCCGGGCCTCATCTTCCTCAGCTCCACGCTCCCCGGCACCACGGAGATAGCTGCCAACCCCCCTATGATCTCAACCTGAACTATCTTGTCCGGGAAGGAGAGGTTTACAGACGCGCCCGTGACCCTCCGCACCGCATCACCAACAGCGACGTTCACATCTATGCTGGTGAACTTGTGCCTACCCCTCCGCGTAGTCCTAACAGCGAAGGTCTCATCGCTATTAATACGTCCTCGGACAAGCTCCTCAGCCGCACCGACAATCTCATGTATGTCCGCCTTAACCTCCCTCTCAACGACTATAACCCTCTCAGCCTCAGGCACCCCCCTCTCAATAAGCTCAGCAGCCCTATACTTGTCCTCCACGCCCCACACCAAAACTATGCCCTTGAAGCCCATCGGCCTAGCCTCGACCCTCCCCTCGGGTACAACCTCAGAGATGCGTGAGGCTGCAACCCTCTCCATGTCAAGCTGGGTCGTCACTATGAGTGAAAGCCCCATGTCAAGCATTACTACATGCAGTGAAAGATAGGCTTAACCCATTGATACCAACGCCGAGTCTCGAATCGGCTCGGGCATAATTTACTATCAGTTTTCCCAGGCTAAAAGAAGGGATATATATGGCCCTGCGTTACAATGCTCGAAAATGCCTTCGGACATGTTGAGGGACGTTAAGGAGCTGATTAAGGCTCACGGAACCCCGGAGAGGGAGGTGTATCTGGACGGTGAGAATTCCGGCATGGTGTTTCCGGAGGCCCTCCGGGCTATGGTTAATGCGTATAGGGGCTTGAGGTTCGCCCACCCCTCAATAACCCACAGGGCTGGCTGGGAATCTTATGAGGCGCTTTACGAGGCGACGGAGACCATAGCTGGGTTTATAGGTGCGGAGGCCGGGGAGATAACCTACACCCATAGCGGTACTGAGGCTAACAATCTTGCCATAATTGGGGCGGCCCTGGCGAACAAGAGTGGGAGAAGGAAGATCGTTGTGTCGAGCATAGAGCATCTGAGCGTGATATTTCCAGCTGAGTCTCTGAGAAAGGTCGGGTACAAGCTTGTTGAGGTTCCCGTTGACCGGGAAGGCTTCGTCGAGGAGGAGGCATTCTCAAACGCTATAGACAGGGATGTGTTTCTGGTCAGCGTGGCGGCGGTCAACCACGAGATAGGCACCGTGCAGGATCTGAAGGGCCTTGTTGAGATTGCGCGGGACAAGAATCCAGACATCATATTTCACACGGATGCTGTGGATGCGTTGGGTAGGGTGAAATTTGACGTTAGGGATTTGGATGTGGATATGGCTACCCTTAGCAGTCATAAGTGCTATGGCCCCAAGGGCGCCGGGGCCCTTTACATAAGGGATGGGGTTAAGGTTGAGCCGATACTTCACGGGCAGCTAAGCACGCAGAGGTTGTGGCCGGGCGTCGAGAACGTTCCAGCCATCATAGGCTTTGCGAAGGCCGTGGAGCTATTGGATAGGAACTTTGATGCATATGTTGCCAGGATGAGGAGGCTTAGGGATATGCTCATAGAGGGGATAATGAGTAGTGTTGAGCATGTGATCCTCAATGGGCCCAGGGGGGCGAGAAGGGCTCCCGATAATGTTAATGTTAGTTTTCTTTTCTGTGAGGGTGAGGCTATAACCGTTGAGTTGAGCCTTAAAGGGATATATGTTTCCAGTGGGAGCGCCTGTACTAGTAGGGTTCTTGAGCCAAGCCACGTCTTGCTGGCTCTAGGCAGGCTGTATGAGGAGGCTCATGGGAGCATCCTGATGAAGGTTTCACCCATGCACTCCGAGGATGATATAAGATATGTTTTGAGGCATGTGCCCGAAGCCATAAGTAGGATTAGGTCTATAAGCCCGATCAAAGGGGAGGTGGGTTAGTCTGTCCACACGTATACCTCTTCCCTACAGCCCAAAGGTGCTTGAACTGTTTAGAAACCCCAAGAACCTGGGTAGGATGGATGACGCGAACGCCACCGCCACAGCTGGGAGCCTTGCCTGCGGAGACATGATAGCAATATACCTTAAGATAGATGAGAAGACCCAGGTTATCGAGAAGGCCCAGTTCGAGAGCTATGGATGCGCGGCAAACATAGCGGCCGCCAGCCTACTCACGGAGATGGTAAAGGGGAAGCCTCTGGAGGAGGCCTGGAAGATCTCCTGGGTCGACATCTCGGAGGAGCTCGGAGGACTTCCACCAATCAAATACCACTGTGGAGTCCTTGCCGTCGGCGCGTTGAGGAGGGCAATAAGGGCATACTTTAAGAACCGGGAGAAGCCCGACTGGCTTCCAGAGGGGCCTACACCAGAGGAGAAACATGCACTTGAAGAGGAGAAGCTGATGGAGATGCTGGCGAGGAGGTATAAGATCCAGGTTGGGAAGCGGGGCTAAACCCTCAACACAGCGTGCCGAGCCGAGTGAATAGCCTGCATGAGCATCGCATCTAGGCTGGGATGCAGAGCATTCCCGACTACAACCAACCGCTTACCCAACTTCAACCACTCCTCGCCCGGCTTCGCTGGCCTAAACCTGGCCGCCCCGTAAACCACCTCTACCTCCACCTCCATAGAGGAGCCGTCCGGAAGTCTCAGCGTAGCATTGCCATCCCTATAGCTGGCCAAGGAGGTCCTCATGAGAAACTTAACTCCATGCCTTTTGAGCCTTCCCAGAACGATCCATCTGGTGACCTTCTCTAGCCCCCTGCCAGGCCTCCTAGCCCAGTCAATGACGTACGTCCTTACGCCCCTGTCGGCCAGGAAATCCGCTAAGCCTACGCCAACGACGTTGGATCCCACTATTAGGGCGGATTCTCGGGGAGGCTTCTCGAACCCCTCCCACCAGGGAACCACCCTACTTCCCTTCGGAGCCCATGCAAGATCGAGCACCGGCCCCGTGGCCAGAACTATCAGGTCGAATCCCCCAAGCTCATGAGGCTTAACAGCCTTCCCAAGCACGACCTCCACACCCAGCCTACTCAACTCGCTCTCATAGTACCTTATCAGAGCCCTAAACTCCCCGCCATAGGGCTCCATGGCAGCGTACCTCAGCATCCCGCCGAGGGAATCCTCCCTCTCATAAAGCGTTACCTCAAATCCCCTCTCCGCCAGCGTCAGAGCAGCCTCCATTCCCGCGGGCCCTCCACCCACCACAGCAGCCTTACCACCTCCCTCTACTCTAGGAACATCGGGCCTCAGGAAACCCGGGTTCACTGTGCAAGTGACGTGCCTGCCTAAAAACACGCTTGAAAGGCAGTGGCTACAAGCTATGCAGGGTCTATGTGGAAGTCCTGCACGCTGCTTTCGGGGGAGTGACGGATCCGCTATCAGGGCCCGGCCCATAGCAACCATGTCGGCCAGCCCTCCCCCTATGATCTCCTCGGCAACACTAAGGTCTGTGACCCTTGTACCGTAGATTACGGGGATTTCGACGAGATCCTTTACCTTCCTGCAATACTTTGCGAAGCCTCCGGGCGGCACCTCCCTGGATATCAGGGGGACTGGGCTTTCATGCCAGCCGAACACCAGGCTGACGGCATCGACGCCCTGATCAACTATCCACCTTATGACGGTTAGGCTTTCCTCCAGGCTGACTCCATCGTCGAGAAAGTCTAGAAGGCTATAGCGCACGGTCACAGGGATTGAAACGCTCTCTTTAACCCTCCCCAAAACCTCAAGTATGAACCTAGCCCTGTTCTCCAGGGTGCCACCCCAGGAATCCCTACGCTTATTGGTTCTCGGGGAAAGAAACTGGGCTGGCAGGTAACCCATCCCAGCGTGGATCTCAACGACCCTACAGCCGGCCTTCTCAGCCCTCACAGCAGCCATCACATAGGAGTCTATTATCCCCCATATCTCCTCCTCAGAAAGCTCCCTCGGGGTCTCCCTGAAAAGTATGGGCGAGGGGACGGGACTGGGGGCAACCGGCCCCAAACCCCCGGTGACAACGCTACCCGCATACCTGCCCGCATGTAGCAGCTGCACAGCTGGAACAGCATTATTTTCAAGAACCACCCTGACCAGCTTAGATATCTCCCCTATCTTCCCGTCCGAGTCTAGCCCGGGGGTTCTAGGGCCCGGCTTGCCGGATAGGGCTGGGTAGGCCGGACCGATAAAGACTAGCCCGGCTCCCCCCGACGCTATCGACCTGTACACGTGTAGCAGCTGTGGGGTAACATGCTCGTCTGAAGTCCAGAGCTCCATCTCCATTGCCGGGAAAACTATCCTGTTGGGAATTAACAGGCCGCCCAGCTCGACCTCACTGAAAACGTTCGGAAACCTCTCGTTACGGCTCATAGGCGCTAAATCTCGTTCAGGGCTTATATTCCCCACGCCAATGGTGAGCTTTATAATCCCTTAGCCACAGTGTTTTGTGAGCAGAGTTGGCGTCCATATCCGTTAAAGGCGACAAGGTTGAGGTTCGGAGCAGGTACAACAGGGACTTTGCCAGGTTTATGAGGAGTATAGGCGCGGAGTGGGACAGGGAGCGTCGGGTCTGGGTTGCAGACAGGGGACGGCTTAACGAGATAAGGGAGAAGATGGAGGAGCTGGGCCTCTCCGAAGGCGGGGCAGCCAGGCTGGATGAGGTTCCCGTCTACATCAGGCTAAGTAGAAGAAACAGGAATGTGCTTGTCATAAAGATGGGTGAGATGGTCATAGTTGCAAGCGTGTCCGATGTCAGGGAGCTTCTAGACGGGAGAAGGGAGTATGTCAGGGCGAGGCGACTCCGCTAAACACCTTGAACTTCGATGATACATTCGGGGGGCACGTATTTTACCAGGCGCACGCTTCTGCCAGCCTTATATATGGGCCCGATCCTCCTAAGCTTCTCCGCATCTATCTTAAGTATGACTGGATAGCGCGTCTTCCTAAGGGCTACCAGCAGCGCATCTTCCGGCGATGATGAGAGGTGAACCCAGAGTCTCCGCATGGGCTTTATGCCCTCTGACAGTATTTTCCGAAGGCTTTCTCGGGTTGTCCCATGGTAGAGGATTTTTGATTCTTTGTCCTCGGGATAGGTTATCTTAACCTTGTAGCTATGGCCGTATGTTGCCCGGATCCGCCCATCCCTTACCTCAAACCTGCCCTTGTCGTCCATTGCCGCAACCTCGTAGACATGCTCGGGTTTAAGCCACTGGTAGAGGTGCCTATTCCTCCACCTGGTCTTGATAGCTCTAACAAGCTCGTCTATATCCACCCATCCTTCCTCATCAGGCCTCAGGCCCACTGCCTCGGGGAAGTGTCTAAGTAGGCCGGCGAGGAGCTTTCCAAGTCTCTTTGCCCTCCTCGAATCAAGTCTCCTACTCATATCTAAGCGCCTTTATCGGATCCATTTTCGATGCTCTCCAGGCCGGGTAGAGGCCCGCCACCAGGCCAACGGTTATCGCCACAGCTATAGCCATGGTGATCGCATCCATTGTGACGATCGGTGTATAGCTGGGAAGTGAGGGATGCCTGGTCCCGCTTGGCGTTGGTGGTCTTCTTGAAAATATTCTGGCCAGGAGGATTGGGAATACCTCGCTGAAGCCTATCCCGGCGACTATCCCCAGGATTCCTCCTATGAACCCTATTATCATGGCCTGGAAGAGGAATATTAGGAGCACGTCCCTATTCTTGAAGCCTATAGCCTTAAGAACCCCTATCTCCCTTGTCCGCTCTATAACCGAGACGAACATTATGTTCATTATCCCGAGGCCCGCAACGCCTAGTGAGATTGAGGCTATGGCGACGAGGAGGACTCCGAATTGGCTGAGAATCGTTGAGACTGCCTCCGAAATCTGCCTAACGGTGATTATCCTTGCATTCCTGCCGTAGATTATGTTGAGCCAGTCGGCAACGCCGTCGACGTTTCTTGGATCGTCAACCTTCACTATCAACATGGAGTATGAGCTGCTCCTCGAGATCCTCATGGCGGCGTCCAGCGGGATGAATATTGTCTCGTCAGGCGATATAAACGCGGTTGCCCCATACTTATCCATTATGCCAGCAACCTTGAAAACGACGTTGACCCCCATGACCTCGCCGTATATCTGCTGCCCCACATACACCTTCTGTTCACCGGTCTCCTGAGAAAACGCCAGATCGTGTCCCACCAGGGCTATCGGGGCCATACCCTCCGGGTAGACGGCTCCCTGAAGGACGTCGTAGTCCCCCAGGAACGGCTTAAGCTTCTCGGGCTGTATCCCAACGACGGTTACGCTCCTCTGCTCACCCCCGATAAATACCTGTGCACGCAAACTCATAACCGGGAAGACGTCTACGACGTGAGGGATTTTAGCGATCTTAGCTATGTCGGCTTGGGTTAGCTCCATCTCAGAGCTCTTAACCACCATTACAGTCGTGGGGCCTATCCTCTCAAGTATGGAGATTACGCTGGCCTGAAGCCCTACGGTCTGAGCCATCAACGCAATGACCGCAGCCACACCAACGACAACACTTAGAATTGTAAGGATGCTTCTCAGCTTCCTCTCCTTCAGCGCCTTAAAACTCAACCTTAAAACGTCGCTCAGCCTCAATTAACATCACCTTCTCCTCCTAAGAATCAGGAAGACCACTACCGCTATCACAACGACCACCACAAGGACAATCAACACCTCCTCTACTGAGAGACTCCCGGGAAGCTGGGAAAACAGGCCGCTGGGGGTTTCGGTCTCGGTCTCCATAGCTGGCTTCGTAACTTCAACTTGGATATCTATGTCATATGTATAGTTCTTCCTTAGGTTGTCCGTGTAGCTGAGCCTTATCTTAAATACGTGTTTTCCAGGCTTAGCATCACTGCTGGCATAAAGGCTTATCGTGAAGGTCTTCAGGGTATTAACCCTCACCTCACCGATAAACACCGAGGATGAGCCCACCAGGCTGAAGGGCGTGCCCTCCAATTTAGGAATAGCTATAACGTTGTATGCCGCCCCGGTCCCCAGGTTTGTCAGGGTGACCGTCACCGAGAATGGACGCCCGGCCTGAACCGTTGATGGGACTACCGAGTAGTCAGTAACCTTAATATCCACCCTGCTCCTCACCAGCAGACCGAATCGCCTTGAATCAGACACCAGGTTGCCCTCAGGGTCTATGTACGTTATCGTGAACTGGATCTGTCCTGTAGCCGAGCTCATCGATGAGACATAAAGCTTTATCGGTATCTTTACGGTCTGGTTGACGTTAAGGGAGCTGTATACATACTTGTCGGAGCTAAGCAGCGTGATCTGAGGTGTTAGGGAGGCTATAGATATCTGCACATCACTGAGGGGCCCTGACCTGCAGGTAACCTTAGCCACAAGTTCGTTCGTCTCACCAGCCCTTACCTCTATCGGTTCTACAACGACGTCGAGGGCGGTTGGGCGGCCGGTTGGGCTCACCATCATTCCAATCTGCCTAACTTCACTCCTAAAGGTCCCTCTCTCATCATAGTAGCTTAGTGTAATGAGCATCGTGGACACGATGGAGGTCTCGATCCTGGTAGAGTAGACCCTCATGGGGATGGAGGTTGACTCACCGGGCTCCAGTCCATCATAGAACCATTTGCCATCGCTGCCGACGAGGGCTAAGGGCTGCTGGAAGGTTACTGAGA
>WAQG01000074.1 GCA_015520395.1 Candidatus Geoarchaeota archaeon | reverse complement strand
ACATTGATGATTTCGGAAACGTTGTGCTTAATGTTGATAGGGATATGATCGAGAGGGTGGGGATAAAGCCGGGGAGCCGGGTGAGGGTTACCACGGGTAGAGACACGGTGATACTACCGTTTGTGTCCACCTATGGGGAGGTGGATCCGGGAACCCCCCTCCTCCTCATCGATAGTTTTGATCTTGCCGAAATAGCAGTTAACATGGGCAACGCGTCAAAGCTGTTTGACCTTAAGCTGGGGGACTCGGTGGAGCTGAGGGCTGCCGAATAAAGAAATGTTTTAAAACCCTGCCATCGACTATCACAACCCCCTCAATGCTGAGCAACTCCGCCTTCATTCCAACATCCACGTAGCCCCCAAGCCTTCCATCACTCCTCACCACCCTGTGGCAGGGATATACCAGCGGAAGCCTATTCCTCCTCATAACCATGCCGATAACACGGGGATGCACACTGAAGACTGTGGCCAAATAGCCATAGGAGACGACCCTACCCCTGGGGACATTGTCTGCAACCCACCTCAAAACGCTTCCATCAAAGCCCCCAATTTCAACATGGGGGACGTCCCGGTAGGTCAGGCTACCTCTCAAAAGCCCCAACATATAGCTCCTCCACTCCCCATAGCTGACAGCGCCCATCGGCCTCCTGGATAAGAGAACCCGGTAAGCTCTGCCCTCCAACAACCTTATGTTCGCCCATATCTCCGGCCTGACCGAAATCCTTATGCTTATCATAGTTTATCTAACGCCTCGCAAACTAAATTGTTGACTCTCGGGGGAAGGAGGCATGCTGACGATAGACGGCTCATTTGGCGAGGGGGGTGGCCAGATACTCAGAACAGCTGTAGCCCTCTCGGCAGTGTCGGGAACACCGATAAGGATAGTTAACATCAGGGCGAAAAGAAAGCCGCCAGGGCTCAAGGCCCAACATCTAACAGCTGTGAAGGCCGTCGCAAGGCTGGTTAATGCCAAAGTGGAGGGACTGAGCATAGGTTCGAGGGAGATAGTGTTTATGCCGGGTAGACCTAGGCCAGGATCCTACTATTTCGACGTTGGAACTGCTGGCTCTGTTAGCCTTGTTCTCCAGGCCCTGCTGCCAGTCATGGCGTTTACGGGTGGGAGAACCAGGGTGACGATTAGAGGCGGGACTGCGGTCTCGATGAGCCCTCCAATAGCCTACATAGAAAGGGTGCTCCTCCCACACGTCATGGAGCTGGGTGCAAGTTTTGAAATCTCTGTGGAGAGACACGGCTTTTACCCCAGGGGCGGTGGAATAGTAACGGTCGTCGGAGAGGGACATGAGCTCCCCCTCTCGCCGCTTAGGAGGGTTTCGAGGGGAGAGCTGAAAAGGATAACCGGTATATCGCTGTCGGCTAGGCTGCCCAGCCACGTGGCCGAGCGGCAGGCGAGGGCGGCTAGGGCCTATCTTATCGAGAAGCTGGGTGCTAGGGTGCCGATAGACATAGAGGTTCGTTGGAGGGGTAGGGATCTCGATAGGGCACTTGGGCCGGGGACGTTCGTCGTCCTTGTGGCCGAGTTTGACGATGCAATTATGGGTTCGGATGCGCTCGGGCGGAAGGGTAAGCCTGCCGAGGTTGTTGGGAGGGAGGCGGCTGAGAAGCTTGTGAGAGAGATAGAGAGTGGGGCCCCGGTGGATAGGCATATGGGAGACCAGCTTATATCCTGGCTCTCCCTTGCAAGTGGGGTCTCCGAGATCAGGGTTAGCGAGCTGACAATGCACACTTATACGTGCATATACATTGTGAGGCAGATACTTGGTGTGAAGATAGAGGTGGATGGCAGGGTGGGCGAGCCTGCCCGCATAACTATCCACGGGGCCGGGCTTCAGCCCTAAGAATAGAAACTATTCTTTCAAGCAGCTTATCGACGTTGTATCCCGTCTCAGCCGATATCGCCCAGAACTCGTCTATGCCCATTTTTCCAAGCATCTCGGCCACCTTCTCCGGCAGAACGAATCCCATCAAGTCCATCTTGTTGAGGACTATGAGCGTTGGGAGTTTTGACAGCATGTTTGATACGCTCTCAAGAACCTTTAACTGATATCCTATCGGGTATCCGCACGTCTCGCTGGGATCCATCATGAATATGGCTAGATCGGCCGCGTGGGCGAGCGCTGCAATTGCCTGCCTCTCTATGGGGTTCCTCTCCTCGATCGGCCTATCCAGGAGGCCTGGCGTGTCCATGATCTGGATCACGAGCCCCGGATCAATGAATATGTGTCCCACCAGTATCTTCCTCGTGGTAAACGGGTATGAAGCAACCTCCGTTTTAGAGGTTGAGATCCGCCTTATGAGGCTGGATTTCCCCACGTTGGGGGGGCCTGCCACGACCACTGTTGGCACGTCCCTTTCAATTGAGGGGAGGGCTGAAAGCCTGGCGCGGGCCATCCTAAGAACCTCTATATGGTTCCTGTTCCTCCTCACTACTGATGCAAGCCTGCCGAAGAACTCTCTCCAGAGCTTCCCTGTCTCTTCGGCCTCCGCCCGAGCCACGGCACTTATATACCTCCTCCTAAGACGCTCCACTATCCTCACAGCCCCCTCAAGCCTTCTTATCGCTGCCTTGAACTTGTCTCTCCCAACGATTATGTCCAGAAGTGTATCGTAGAACGGGTCCACGTTGCCGAGGCCCCTCCACCAATTTACAACACGCCTAAACCTAGACTCGACATAGCTGCTAGAGGCCACTATTCGCCTAATGTTGAGTAGTTTAAGCCTCTTCTTGCGGTCAGTAATCCACCCCACCGTGGCCTTTGAGCCTCTGCGGAGGGCCGCCTCTATCATCTCCTCGGGCTCCGGCAGCCCTGGCATGTTGACGAAGGGGTTCCCCATACCTAAGTAATTGGTGGTGTGATTGAGTTTATATTTTGAGGCTGCTTCTAGGTAGTTGGTGTAAAACTTATGGCGGGAAGGTTTCCTATAACGGGCGCAACGGTCGTGGCACTCACCTATAAGGATGGGGTCGCACTGGCAGCTGAGAAAAGGGTTACCCTAGGTACAAGGCTCATGAGCAGGGGAGGAAAGAAGGTGTTCATGATATTTAACAAGCTTTACATAGGCGTTGCAGGAGTGGTTGCCGACATGCAGGCAATCTCTAGAACCCTCAGAGCAAGCCTAAAGATGTATGAGCTTGAGTCGAGGAGACCCCCAAGCGTTAAGTCCGCCGCCAAGCTCCTCTCAAACATACTCTTCAGCCAAAGGATATTCCCGTACCTAGCCTCGGTCATAGTTGCGGGAATCGATGAGGAAGGGCCACACGTATATGTCCTTGACCCACTGGGCTCAGTTATAGAGGACAAGTATGTGGCGCTGGGAACCGGGGCTGAGCTGGCCATAAGCATAATTGAGGCAAACTATAAGGATGGCATGAGCAGGGAGGAGGCGGAGGAGCTGGCGGTAAAGAGCGTCAAGGCGGCCTGTGAGAGGGACGTGCTTTCGGGGGACGGGATAGACGTTGTGGTGATAGATAAGAATGGGACATTTGAGAAGTTCGTGCCGCTGAAAAAGCCCTTCTAAATGAGCCTAATGGGTTTCTTAAGCCGGCTTAAAAGGACGACCCGGGATGGAGGCGACTCCGCTATCACGTTATAGCTTGTCAACTCCGCTATTTTTTCCGCAAAAGCCTTTATATCCTCATGCCTGGGCGAGTTCTCCCTTCTGAGCCTCAGGTTGAAGCCCCCCAGATTCATGGCTGCCTTAACCTCTACGTATGTCGGCTCAGCCATCTCAATCAACCTTGCATAGCCCTCCGGATCCACCATGTTGTGGGGCTTAACCATGGTCATCCTAATCACCGTTGGGTTCTTGAAGGTCTTCAGTAGCTTAAGGCTCTCTAATATTTTCCCCCAGCCTCCTGGTATTAGGGGCCTCTGAACGAGCCTATGGACTCTTTCGTTGGGTGCGCTTAGGGAGATGTAGAGTTGGGATGGCTCTACATCAAGGTTTGAGAGAACCTCGGGCATGGTGCCGTTGGTAACCAGGAAGAAGGTCTTAAACCCTATTCTAAACGCCTCATCTATCATTGCGCTAAGCCTCTCGGCGCCGACTAGGGTTGGCTCGCCGTCCAGTGAGGCCGTAATGTGAATGGGCCTAAACGCCTCCGCAACCATCCTCTTATCGGCCTTAGGGTTCCCCCAGTATCCAGTCAGCATCCTCCTGTGCTCCTCGACGACCATCCTTATAAGCTCCCTCGGCTCGTCGTAGTCAAGACTGGCGGGCTCCCTCCAGACGATCCCTATATCTGTGGGCTGTATTCTCCAGCAGTACAGACAGACGAGGTTGCAGGTGGGGGTCGGTGTGAACTGCACACATCTATGGGACGGCACGCCGTAGAAGGCCTGCTTATAGCAATGCTTCTTACCGCCGGTGACCAGGGACTCGTGGAGCCAGTGGCAGTGTTTGACCATGCCGTATCGGCCCACAAAGTGGTAGCCCTGTTTAGCCAGCCGCTCCACCAGGGGCCTGGGGACTCCCGGCATCACGTTTTCAACCCTGCTCAACCAACCTCACCGTCCACAACTATGAGCCATTCGTAGGGGGCGCTAGACTTTACCTTCCGGGCATACCTTATATTCCTTACTCTACGTCCACATGCCTCGA
Organism: Candidatus Geoarchaeota archaeon; assembly: GCA_015520395.1. Classification (GTDB taxonomy): domain Archaea; phylum Thermoproteota; class Thermoprotei; order Gearchaeales; family WAQG01; genus WAQG01. The sequence continues at coordinate 6,359 of WAQG01000074.1, read as the reverse complement.
CGAGGCTGGTAAACCTGTTGACGGCTTCCTCCACTGGGCGTTCGCCGGACTCAAAGTGGTAGAAGTGTATGGTGCCGCCCTCCCGTTTAAGCGCGTCCAAGGCCACGTCGACGAACTCGTGTGACATGGATGGGTTATCCATTATCACCCGGTCGGCAACCCCCATTAGCCCCTGGCGAACTATCTCCCTTGCATCGCCCAAATATGGGTGGACAGCCCCTTCAACCCTATTCAGCCTTATGTTTTCTAGGAGCAACCTGTATGCATCGGGATTGATGTCTATGGCATAGACCCTGCAGGGAACCCTTCGAGCTATGTGTATGGCGAAGCCCCCAACCCCAGTAAACATGTCTACGACAACCTCACCCGGCCTAACAAGGTTAGCAACCCTGGCCCGCTCCCACCCAAGCCTAGGGCTGAAAAACACGCGGGCAATGTCGACCTTAAAGACCACGCCATACTCCCTGTGAATAGTCGTTGTCCTCCTCTCCCCAGCCAAGTGGATGAGCTCCCTAACCCTATAGACGCCCCTAACAGGCCTCTTCGCGTAAACGGCCCTCACATTCCTGTAAAACCTCATTATAGCCCTCCCTATGACCTCGCCCTTCTCCAGAAGCTCGTCAGGCAGCTCTATCACGGCTATGTCCCCCACCAGATCTATCGCCCTTGGAACGGCGGCTAACTCAAGGTCCGACAGCTCGCCCTCAAGGAGCTCAATGAAGTCCCTGGGTCTCCGCCTCTTAACCGGAAACTCCATGTCAACAAGCTCATATTCAATGCCTTCAAGAACTCCAGGGCCGGGCGAGCCTAATATCGGGAAGTATACGTGCTCCTCATCCCTCAAAACCCTGAACCTCGGGTCAATAAGTCCAGCAGCCCTTAAGGCCCGCCTAACCACCTCAGCATTCCTCTTACCAACCTTTACTCCAAGCACCACATCTAACTACACGGCATTTAAGCCAATAAATATAGTGGCGGGCCCGGCGGGATTTGAACCCGCGACCCTCGGGTTAAAAGCCCGATGCGCTTCCTGGCTGCGCCACGGGCCCAAGCCCACCACGGGTTCTTGTCTACACTGTTAAACGCTCAGTAAGTATAAAAACCTGCGTCACCAACCACAATGTAAATCCATAAGCACTGCGCCTGACAATGCTCAACTGAGAGGTTGACCATTCCACCATAAAGCTTCTATCTTAATAGATGACTCTCGGGGTAGAAGCCAGCCTGAATTGCCCAGTTGGTCTCCGCTGGCCTTCTCAAGCCTACAACCCGGGCTATGGAACGGCACTGTTAAAAGATAGCAGTGTACGGGTTTAGGCTTATAACTTCAGCAGCGAATCAAGGATTTTAATGCCGTGTTTCTAGCCGAAGACCAACCAAGGATCATATATTCCTTCAATGAGTGAGCTTAGGCCGAAGCTTGTTCTTCTCATGTTTTTACTAAACCTTATAGCGCCACTGTTCTTTGTTGACAGTGGCTCGGCATGTCCCACCAATAGTGCTTGTATTTGCAGGTTTGGGTGCGCTCCTCGGCGTTGAGGCCGTGTTTCTTGTAGGGTATTAAGGCGGTTGAATGGGTCAGTAAAAATAACCATGTCACTTGGCATGGCTCAGCGTTGAGGGCTCAGTGTTTAAGTATGAGTCACTGGGGGTTGTTTCGGATTGCCCTTACTTGAAACGCAGAAGCTACGCGTCCTTTAAAGGTATGAAGAGGGCGGAGGACTTTGCTAGGTTTGCGGAACCCGTAAAGCTGGGATACGGCACAATATACTTCTCCAGGCTTTACAAAATCGTGATACCTGCAGTCAAGATAGCTGATGGGCGGGGCAAGGGCGCTGTTATAGGCTACGCTCCACCTAGTAACAGCACCCCTTCATTCAGGATGGATCTGAGGGTCGGTGAGGAAGTCGCCGCTGAGGTGAGCTGTGAAGGAGAGGTCTTGGAGGGGGTTGTCTGGATGCCTCTCAACCTTGACTGGGAGGCGACTTTGACGCTAAGGGGGTTCTCGATGCCCATGGAAACGATCGTGGGGGTTGATGTCGAGCTATGCAGATGTAGAGGTGGGAGAACTGCGTTCTCCCACAGGCTCCCTCCAGCGAGCCCAGCCATACTGATAACCTCTCCACCTCATGGAGACGATGCTCGTGCCCAATCTTATAGCAATGTTTCTGTACCCCAGTGGTTTTAGGTTTCGCACATGGAAATACACTTATTGAATTAAGGCATTCTGGTGGAAGAAAGGTGACGAAGAGATTGATATTGAAACAGGCGTGAGGGCGGGGAGGGGGTTAGGCTTTGGCGTATAGCCAGCAGGCTACCTGGTGGCCTGGCTCAACCTCAACCATGGGGGGCTCCTTTTCCTTGCATATCTTCATTGCGTAGGGGCACCTGGGGTGGAACCTGCATCCTGGGGGTATGGCGGCGGCACTGGGCACCTCACCCTTAATCTTTATCTCCCTTCTCTTCTCCCTGTTTGAAGGGTCGGGCTCGGGAACCGCCGCTATGAGGGCCTGTGTGTAGGGGTGCAGCGGGTTTTCAACTATCGTATCTGAGTCTGCCATCTCAACTATCTTCCCCAGGTACATTACTGCTATCCTGTGTGAGAAGTAGCGGGCAACGGCCAGGTCGTGGGTTATGAAGAGGTAGGTGAGGCCGTACTTCTCCCTGAGCTCCTCCATGAGGTTGAGTATCTCCGCCCTTATCGATACGTCGAGCATTGAGACGGGCTCATCTGCGACTATGAACTTAGGCTTAAGTATGAGTGCCCGGGCTATAGCCACCCTCTGCCTCTGACCACCACTCAGCTGGTGCGGATACCTCCAAAGGAACTCTTCCGGCGGCGTTAGCTTCACCTCCTCCAGGGCCTTTGAAATGAGCTCTATCCTCTCCCTGGAGCTGTCCCCTATCTTGTGAATTATGAGTGGTTCCTCTATTATGCTGGCGACAGTAAACCTGGGATCCAGTGATCCGTAGGGGTCCTGGAAGATTACCTGCAGCTCCCTTCTAAGGGGCCTTAGCTCCTTTTTGGGGATCCTGGTTATGTCCCTGCCATTATAGAATATCCTTCCTTCCGTTGGCTCTATTAGCCGCAGTATAAGCCTACCGGTCGTGGTTTTTCCGCATCCCGACTCGCCAACAAGACCGAATACTTCACCCTTCTTAATCTCAAACGAGATGCCGTCGACAGCCTTAACATACCTTATTGGCGCACCTTTGAGGAACCCTATCAGACCCCTTCTAAGTGGGAAGTATTTTTTGAGGTTTTGTACTTTTATTATTGGTTGTTGGGTCATTTTGTTTTCACCTCTTTGTGTATAGCCAGCAGGCCACCTGGTGGCCTGGCTCAACCTCAACCATCGGGGGCTCCTCCACCCTACAAACATCCATAACAAAAGGACACCTAGGATGAAACCTACAACCAGGAGGCGGGGCTCTGAGGTCGGGTGGAACGCCGGGTATGAACTCAAGTTTTCTCCTTTCCCTCAGCCTAGGTATGCTACTCAGCAGCTTCTGTGTGTATGGGTGTCTGGAGTTGTTGAATATTTGTTCCGACTTGCCCAGCTCCACTATCTTTCCAGCATACATAATTGCAACCTTGTGTGCTAGCTCAGCAATAATGCTCAGGTCATGAGTGATCAGAATTATAGACAGGTTTAGTTGATGCTGGAGATCCTTAAGCAGGTTGAGTATCTGGGCCTGCACTATGACGTCGAGCGCTGTGGTTGGCTCGTCAGCTATTACAAGGTCGGGCTTGAGGAGGAGGGCCATAGCAATCATAACTCTCTGCTTCATCCCGCCGCTAAGCTCGTGTGGATACCGCTTCACCAGGTCGGGCTCCAACCCCACAAGCTCCAGATACTTTTTAGAATACTCGATGGCCTCCCTCTTATCCATGCCCTTATGATACACGAGGGGTTCGGCCAGCTGATGACCCACTGTATAAACCGGGTTTAGGGCGTTCATAGCTCCCTGAAACACCATGGATATTCTCTGCCACCGGTACTTACGGTTGAGCTCCTCCTCAGGCAGCTTTGTGAGGTCGGTCCCGTCAAAAAGCACCTGGCCGCCAGCTATCCTTCCCGGAGGAGGCACGATCCTTATTATCGAGTAGGCCATTGTGCTCTTGCCACATCCAGACTCTCCCGCAACCCCCAGAACTTCTCCACGGTCAAGTACAAAGCTAACATTATCAACCGCCTTAACAATCCCTCTAGTAGTGTAGAAGTATGTTTTCAGGTTTTTTACCTCAAGGAGTGGCACACCTAACACCTCACAGAGTCTTTAACTTGGGGTTGACTATCTCGTCGATCGCATGACCGACGAACACAAACCCCAAGGAGAGGAGGGCGATGAGCAGGCCGGGTGGAAGCCACCACCACCACATCCCCTTTGAAATAGCTCCGCCCACCTGGGCATCATGGAGTATCGTCCCCCAAGTCGGCAGCGTCGGGTCTCCTAGGCCGAGGAAGCTCAGGCCAGCCTCTGTTAGGATTGCCCCGGGTATTCCGAGCGCCAGGGAAGCGAATGCGTAGGGGAGTATGTGTGGAGCTATGTGTCTGAATATTATTCTCCAGGCACTCGCCCCAACCGCTCTAGCAGCCTCCACAAACTGGGTCTCCTTCAGCTGGAGGGCCATACTTCTCGCTACCTTAGAGATGCCCATCCAGCCGAAAAGTGCGATTAAGATGATGATGTTGAGGACATTTGGCCTGAAGACTATGGCCAGCGCTATCAGTATAGGCAGAACCGGGATGGCCATAAGGACGTCGGTTATCCTCATCATCAGCTCGTCCACCTTACCTCCAGCGTACCCACTTACCACGCCATACATCACGCCCAGCGCGACACTTATGACCGAGGCAAGAACCCCTATCATCAGCGCCACAGGGATCCCCCAGAGGATGCCGTACCAGAGATCCCTCCTATGATCGTCGGTGCCGAGAAGCCCATATACCTTCCCGCCGATGACCAGCTTAGAGCTAACCACCGTAAACGCCGGATCCTCACCAAATATTGTGAATTTCACCTGGAGCGTGTATGTGCCCTTTATAGTCTCATCAGAGACCACACCCTTATCCACGTCTATCTTTAGAAACATTAATGACAATGCACTTCTATTGGTCTCTATGTTGTTCTTATATAGCCAGTTTTGAACGGCCCGACGGCAAATCTCGCTCCTCCCTACCGGGATAATAAGCTCCTTCCTGTAGGGCGGGTTGCCGGTTCTGCTGGGCTCGTATTTCTCGCGCTGCGCCAGGGGGAGGATTGTGTTGTCGGGACGTATGACATTTATCTCGTACCACCCAGCTTTAGAATAATTGTAGATTAGGTGGAGATCCACGTCGCTTGGGGGTATATCCGCATCATAATTAAACTTATAAGTAATGGTAATCTCGGTCACCGCCCCCATCACCGTCCGTTTCTCTACCACATAGTCAGTTAGTATCTTGTGTTCAGGGAGTTTTGTTGGAGAGACGACGTTGTACCATATTGGCAGAGCTTCAGTTGGATTATTAATCCAGAACTCTGGGTTCTGCCACTCCCTAGGGTTTATGGGGGCGAGCACTGGGGTTAAGATGGCTAGGATCACGAAGAATATTATGATTCCAAGGCCCAGCAGCCCGAGCCTATGCCTTTTATACTCGTCCCAAAACCACCTTATCTTCTCTATCAAAACCTCCTTTTTTATCATGTTCCCACCTTAACCCTGGGGTCGAAAACACCGTAGAGGATATCGGCTATGAGTATGGCAGCGACCAGCAGGATCGTGCTTATGTAGAGGAGTCCCATTATCACAGGAACATCCATGACCATCACTGCCTGCCAGTAGAGCTGGCCCATTCCAGGCCACGAAAACACGGCCTCAGTTATGATGGCTCCACCGAAGGTGCCCGCCAGCGCCAGAACCACCATCGTGATGATTGGGGGAGCCGCGTTCCTCAAAACATGGCCATAGAGTATCTTTCTCTCAGGGAGGCCCTTCGCCCTGGCAGTCATTATATAGTCCTCAGTCATTATACCTATTACAAGGTTCCTGGTTATCAAAGCCCATCCGCCGTAGGCGACCAGCACCATTGAGGTAACGGGTAGAACCATGTGCCAGGCGACGTCTAAGACGTATGCTATTGGATCCTTGGGTATGGGCACGGAATTCATGTGGCCGGGTGGAAATACCATAAACCCAACGGCCTTGGAGAGTAGGAAGCTGAAAACATAGATCATTAGCATTCCCACCCACCACGAGGCAAAGCTCCACCCGATCAGCCCCGTAACTGTGATAAATTTGTCTAGAAAGCTCCCAGGCTTTACTGCGGCTTTTAGGCCGAGATAAATCCCAATAAGTATTGTTACTATTGTGG
>WAQG01000073.1 GCA_015520395.1 Candidatus Geoarchaeota archaeon | reverse complement strand
GGAGCCCCCGAGTAAGCCCCCTGCCGAGGAGGTGGGCCCTCCTCGTCTACCTCTTCATGGTAGGGCTCATCTCGGTGGCGGCCCTGCCCCAGATAGGGGTTTTATATTTCTCGTTTGCCGAGAAGTTCGACCCAATGTCCCCGTTCCCAACCAGCTATACCCTGGGCAACTTCCAGAAGCTTGTCTCCGACCCCCTGACTAGCAGGGTGATAGTAAACAGCCTCACATACTCGCTAATAGCCGTCTCGCTGATAGTCCTCATGGGCTTCAGCTCCTCCTATCTGGTAGAGAGGAGGAAACTAGGGCCCTTCAGCAGCGTCCTAGACGCCCTGGCGACGATCCCTATAGCCATCCCGGGAATAGTGGTTGCGGTCGGCTACCTGGCCATGTTCTCAAACCCGATATTTGCTTCAACACCACTCGACCCGTTCCTCTCCCCGTGGCTCTTGATAGCCCTGGCCTACTCCGTCAGGAGGCTGCCCTTCGGCGCAAGGACGATCTACGCTGGCCTACAGCAGATCCACGTCAACCTGGAGGAGGCTGCTTACACGGTCGGGGCCGGCCGCCTGAGAACCCTCTTCCAGATAGTCGCCCCACTCATAGTGGCGAACGTGTTCAGCGGCGCGATGCTATCCTTCGTCTACTGTATGGCTGAGGTAAGCGTCAGCGTCACCCTCGGGGGGCTCGGGGAGGCAAGCCAGTCCCAGCCGATAACCTACCATATACAAAACCTGCTTCAAAGGGAGGCTGGGGCTGTTCCCGTGGCCTCCGCCCTGGGAGCCTTCCTGATGACCCTCCAGATAATAGCATTTATAGTAGTTACGAAGCTGTTAAAACAGAGGGTTGCCTTCCTGGGTGTATAGGCATGACGTCCGTCGTGCTCAAGGAAGTGACGAAGAGGTTTAAGAACGTCGTGGCGGTAGACCGCGTTAACCTGGAGGTAAGGTCAGGGGAGCTCTTCACCCTCCTGGGGCCGAGCGGCTGTGGGAAGACGACCACGCTCAGGATAATAGCGGGGCTGGAGAGGCCGGACTCAGGACGCGTGTATATAGGTGGTATGGATGTCACTGACGTCCCTCCATATAAGAGGGGGACCAGCATGGTGTTCCAGAACTACGCGCTCTGGCCCCACATGAAGGTCTTCGACAACATAGCTTATGGGCTTAAGATAAGGCGGTACCCTAAGCGGGAGATTAAGAAGAGGGTTAGGTGGGCTCTAAAGCTTGTGAGGCTTGAGGGGCTGGAGGACAGGTATCCAACCCAGCTAAGCGGGGGACAGCAGCAGAGGGTCGCGTTGGCGAGGGCCCTCGTGGTCGAGCCTAAGGTTCTCCTCCTGGACGAGCCCCTAAGCAACCTCGACGCCAAGCTTCGAGTCGAGATGAGGAGCGAGCTTAAGGCCCTTCAGAGGGAACTTGGGATCACGGCCATATACGTCACCCACGATCAGGAGGAGGCTATGGTTCTTTCAGACAGGCTGGCCGTCATGAATGAGGGAAGGATCCATCAGGTCGGCTCGCCCAAGGAGGTTTACATGAGTCCTGCGGACCTTTTCGTCGCCACCTTCATAGGCAAATACTCGATGTTTGACGGGAGGGTTGAGGGCGTTAAGGATGGATACTACATAGTCGAGACGCCCCTGGGGGTACTTGCTGGGACCGCCTCCGAAAAGCTCAGCGAGGGCGAGAGGGTTAAGGTTATGGTGAGGCCTGAGGCATTTACGCTGGCCGGGGAGGAGGGCCTGAATGCTGTGAAGATAGTCGTTGAGGAGGTGGACTACTATGGCGACAGGATTGAGGTTAGAGGGGGTGGTGAGGGGAGCGTTGTTCTGGCCTACCTAGACCCCGACGTGAGGGTTGAGAGGGGGGAGACGTTAACCCTTTACTTTAAGCCGTCAAGAACGGTCATCCTGCGCTAACCGTCGCATTTATTTACCCTACAAGACGCGGTTAAGGTGTGAATAGGTCGGCGTTAATCCTAATATTGGTGGTCCTAGCCCCGCTGGCACTATCCATTCCGATCCTAGCACCACCAGTAACAGTGGTCTACCCCACCGAGCTGATCCCTTGGCCCCTCTCAACGGCCCCCGCGCCAACGACCCCCGGCGGGACCTTCTATGCTCTTTTAAAGGCTCCTGAGAACGTCGGTGGCTTCACAGCCGAGCTCGTGGGTCTCCTCCACTCATACAGACTTGTTGTTGAATCGTCAAGCTGGGGTGGAGAGTACTGGAACCTGACGCTAAGGGTGCCTGGGGAGGTCGAGCCTGGGCTTTACGATCTTAGGATAGGTTATGGTGGTGTGCTGTTCACCCAGCCGAGATCCGTGTGGGTTCACGTAGAGCATCCGGAAACCCTGGTGATAGCCCATCTCACGGACGTCCACTACTCCCTAAACCCCGAGAAGTTTCAGGAGATAATGAATGAGCTGAACTTCCTGGGGGTCGACATGGCCGTAATAACTGGGGACTGCGCTGATAAGGGGAGCAATGAGAGGGAGGTCAAGGGTTTCTATGAGGCCCTACGGACAGCGAGGTTCCCGACCTACGTCCTCCCCGGCAATCATGACCATGTTGGAGGAATAACCAACTATGTTAGATACATAGGCCCAACCAACTACACGGTTGACCTGGGCTTCGCCATGCTCGTCACGATGAATACCGGTAAGGAGGGCTTCGCCGAGATGGGCCAGATAAAGTGGGCGGCCAGGATGCTGGGGTCGAGGCCCCCAGACTACTTCAAGATCCTAGCCTTCCACCACCCCATCTTCCAGTACACCACCAACGCTACCGGTGGATGGCAGGACCTGGAGAAGCTGGGACAATACATGTACTCTAACTGGGCATCCAAGCCTAACAACACAAGGGAGCTCCTTAAGGCCATCCAGGAGACGGGCGTCGACCTGATCTTAGCCGGCCACATCCACAGGGACGAGGTCTTCATACTCAACCAAAAACACTACTTCATAGTCACTACAACGGCAGGAGGCCCAACGCCGCCCGGAATGCCGAATGGATACAGGCTGATAACGCTTAGGTGGAATGGGACAAGCTACATCATCGAAAACCTGAGATTCGGCCGGGCCCCGCTCACCTCCAAGCCCCACTCCATCGAGGCGGGCAAACTGCTGGTCAAATACGGCCCTACAAACGACGGGAGCTCTGAGGCCGTCACAGTAATACTCAGAAACCGGTGGCCAATCGAAGCTATGGGCAGACTCACAGTCCTCGTCTCAGCCAGGAGGGGTGTGGATGAGTATAGGCTGTTTGGCGAGGGCCCCGAGCTCAGCTACATCGGCTCCACGGAATCCTACCACGTGTTTACAGCGGATGTGAGGCTTGCGCCGGGAGACAGCTATAGATTCACCCTTGCAACAACGGAGGATTTAACGCCACCCCTGATAAGAAACGTGGATATCAAGGTTGTGATGGTGGGGCCTATAGTCGGCATCCAGCTGAGCGCCGAGATAGGCGATGAGGGATGGGGAGTCGAAAACGCCACACTTCTCTACAAGAAGGGGAGGAAGCAGGCTGAGTGGAGCAGAATCGTCCTGGAGAAGGGCGACAAAGGATATTCGGCCAACATAGAGGGGCTCCAAAGAAACATGACCGTCACACTAAAGATCGTGGCCACGGACTACGCACTAAATACAGCTGAAAGCCCAACCTACATAGTCGAGATAGGCAAAAACACCGCAACAATCACAACCCTAGCACCAACCACAACAACCACCACAACAACGACAACCACGACCACCACAACAACAGCCACAACGACCACAACAACCACAGGCGTAACCACACCGACAACCACAACAACCCATACACCCCCAGAAACGACCACCACAACGCCAGCCAGGCCAATACAGCCACTGCCACGCCCAGAAACAACAATCATGATCGTGGTAGCCGTCATAATCATAATAGCCCTACTATGGCTAGCATTAAGGCACAGGAAAAGATAACACCCTAAACTTTTTCCATCACAAAATACCGAACTGCTAGCTCCCCTGTCAGCAAGCCGGGCAACTGTTCTGGTTAACCGTAACTTTTTTGAGATTCGTGTGTCGTTATGGCTAACCTTCTAGCTTCCGTCTTCATTGGCTGGCTTTCGGGGGGGAACGGATGCTCTCCACATCTTCAAGCCCCGCCCCTTCGGGCTTGCTAACCCCACATCTCAGGCGGAGCCTATTTAAAATTAAATCATCCTTCCCCATAAGCCTCCGACATCGCAAAAACCATCTTATATGTTTCTGCCCTAGGGTGCCAGCCACAGAAAACAGGTTATATTTTTCATTGATGTTAGACATATTAGCTTTCGCCTCGGCGCTTGTCTGTTATGAGGTGGCTTCCGTCGCAGCTCTCCGAGTTGAAGAATTCCTTGCCTTTAAATCCTTCTCGGCAGACGGCATACTCCATTCCGAGCCTCCTAGCGGTTTTTAGGATGGGCGTTAGAAGCCTTTTTCTCAAGCCCTGGTCTAAATACCAGTATCCACCCATCCAGACGCCCTCGGAT
>WAQG01000072.1 GCA_015520395.1 Candidatus Geoarchaeota archaeon | reverse complement strand
TTAGCCCCACCGTCTCTTCCACCTCCTCCGCCTCCCCCACGTACTCGGCGCCCCATCTCCTCAACTCCTCCCTCATCCTCCCAGCTGAGACAAGGTATAGGGCCAGCCCAGGCCCAAGGACAACCAAAAGGTAAAGAAGCGGGTCAACCTGGATTGGCGACTGAGGCTGGGCGGAGCTGAAGCCCCAGATCATGGTCATCATTGCCATGTACGCCGTTCCGAAGTTGGTCTCAAAGCTGCTCGACTCGCCGATCCTGAAGCCGGGTATCTTGCGTTTAGTGAAGGGCCAGAAGAGGTTGGAGCCCATGACGCCGAACTGGTCCTCAACGACGTGGAGCCAGTAGCCCAGTATGGATGCTAGGAAGAGGTCAAAACCATGTCTGTAGCCCAGAGCCCAGGCTATAAGTAGGATGGGGATCGCGAACAGGATGCCTGCCACAAAGCTGTGTGACCAGGTGTGGTGCCATGGGAGGAACCCTATCTCGACCAGATCCCCCGACCTTCTGAGCCCCATCGACGCGCCTCCAAAACCCTCTATGACCGTCGGCTTGGGGTATGTCTTCCTGAACTCCGCCCTGGTCGTCGCCCTGCCAACCCTCCTCTCGGGCGGCGGCTCCGTCCCCTCAACGGGCGCTCCGCCAAGCGTGACTAGGGGCCCTACCTCCACGACGACCTCCCTCCTCCCAGGGATGAAATGCACCGTATACCGCCTGTAGAGATCCCCGGGGGCCCTGGAGGAATGGAGCTTCAACCTCACCTCCCTTCCGGAGGAGTAGGCATCGTCGATGGCCTTCGCAATTATGGCGGCTGCCTCGCCGGGGTCGGGGTTCCTCCAGTCCGGCCTTACCTCATAGTCCCACTCCTCAGTGTACTTATAGAACTTGAAGTCGAGGAAGTCTGGGAGGTAGGCGTAGGCGGCTGGCACGAGTATCGCGAGTGAGCCGTGCATCGCGTCCTGAACCAGGCTGGGGAAGAGGCTAGCCACGGCGAGGCCGGATATGTAGTGGACAAGCCCCCTCACCACCTCCACCCCCTAGATCAGGCCGAGTAGGGAGGCGTACCAGTCGGAGAGCCCGGTCATGTTCAGAAGGATGGGGAAGATTATCCCAGCGAGACAGTAGCTCCTCCTGGTCTGGTAGAGGGCGGCGACAAGCCCTATAGCCGTTGCCACGGCCATAACCCCTAGACCTGGAATCCCGGTCAAGATGTAGACGAGGGCGATGAGCATGATCAGGGCTACAACGCTGAGCTTCTTGTAGCCTATCCTATTTATGCTCCTTGCGAAGAGCATTGAGAGTATCCATGCGGCTGCAGCGGATATCCCTGAGGCTATTAGGATGGAGCCGACGGCCATATAGTATTCGGTGTAGGTTTTCGGCGTGTAGATGGAGCCGACAAGCCATCCTGCCCCTCCCCTGGCCAGGTGTAGGGTTGGCACCATTAGGAGGAAGAGGGCGCCGACGTAGTATATGAATCGGTTCGTGCCCTGGTTCACCAGGAACATGTCGTCGCCCCGCTGGGCAGTTATATGGCCTGCTATAAGGGCACCCATCCCGCCTGTTATGACGGGGAAGAAGGCGGCTATGTAGCCTCCGAGGCTCCCACCCACGTAGGCCTGGAGGATCCTCTTCGGGGAGGTTGAGACGCTTGTGTCGATCCTCTGCTCCGGGATCCTCGCCTGGGCCAGCAGGTTCAGGATGACCCATGGCGTTGCAAAGAACCCTATGAACATGGGGGTGAGGTTTAGGTATGCTATCTCCGCCGGAACCACCTGCCGGTAGGTTAGGAGGAAGCCCAGTGTGCCTGCGGCAAAGAAAACGAAAATGCCGGCCAGGTTCTGCTTCCACGCGTTCAGGAACCTTTCAAGCCTCGTTCTGCCTACGTCTCCGAACTTCTGCCACTCGCTCATGAACATGAAGAGGACTATGCCTGCCAGTATCACGTGGAGGTAGGGGGTGAAGACGTTCCTCACTATCGGCATAACGTAGATCAGAATAGGGGAGAGGCCGGCCAGTATCAGGCTGCCCCCCACCGCGCCGATTATCGTTAATGTTGCCGCCTCATGCCCCCTGCCCATCGAGAGGTACCTTTGCGAGGGGAAGTAAAGGAACATGAGGGTGTCGTCGGCAGCGCTGAAGTATACTGAGGGAAGTATGTTTAGGTAAACGAAGGCCACCAGGGCGCCTATCGCGAAGAACGGGAAGGCCTCCGCTGGCATCATGGCGGGCGCAACGAGTATTATCACTGCAAGTATATTGAATATATGGAAGCCGGGGATCCAGGAGAAAAGCAGCCCGATCCCCGTCCCGACGAGCGTCCAGTAGACCACCTCAGATGGGGCCAACACCACCCTAACTTACCTCCAGTCCGTCCGAATCGTAGACCACCACCTCGAGCTCCCCCCTGTAGACGTCTATGTAGCCAACGACCATGACTCTGCCCCCAGACCTCACAGCCCTCTTCACATCCTCTGGAACATGGCTCCTCCAGCCGGGCACATAGACCTTTATGGAGCCTGTCCCGTCACTAAGCGTGAAGACGGCGGATCCGCCCCTGAACTCAACGAGGCTTGAGGCTTTCCCCTCGAAGGCCAGGATGAGGCCAACGCTTTCCCTATCGACGTCGGAAACCCTGTATATCTTGAAGGCTGAGGAGACGGGCACCACCCTTGCGGCACTTATTGTGGTCTCGTTGAAAACCGTCCCGACGACCTTTATCCTGCTTCCCGTCACCAGGTCTCTGGGGTCTAGGTCATAGATCAGCTCGGACGGTATCACTATGCTCGCCACACCGGTCTCGTCGGACACCTCAAGGACGTAGTCCCTCGTATCCCTCAGGTAGAACATTCTCCGCGACTCAACCTCAACAACGACCTTGCCGCCGACGTGTCTGGACAGCTCGGACAGCTTGACCAGGGCGCCCCCAACCCTGACAACGACCTCGTCAAGGCTCCTAACAACGACCTCGGGGGAGATGCCCCTATAGAGGTAGACGACGCCTCTAACAACGGCCTCGCCCCCCAGCTCAAGAGACCTCGTCAGGTTTTCGAGGAGCATGTTGTAGGCATCCTCATCGACGTACTTCAGGACCACGGGAATAAGCACGTCGACGTAGCCCTCTCCGGTGTCGATTCCGAAGAGGAGGCCCGAGGAAACCTCCCTAAACTCGTAGACGACGCCTGACACCTCGACCGACCTGCCCTCCATACCGGTGTTCAGCGAGTAGACCTTGGTGTAGCTCGTCGACCTCCCCTCTATCCTGAGCAGGTCGACGACCTGGAGGATCAGGTAGGTGTAGGTTTCCCTAACCCTGAGTTGACCCTCCACCTCAACAACGTCCCCCGGCATGGGTACCAATCCTCGCCCAAGGAGCTCGACGGCCTGCTGCTCATATATGTAGACATTCATTGTTCCAGTCCCGTCGTCAACGCCAAACCTTATCGTGATCCTCCCGCCACTCGTGTCGACGTAGGGCGGCCCCGTCACGTTGCCCCTGATCCTCACGACGGCGTAGTTCATCGCGTAATTCCCATAGACATCACCTATCTTGACCAGGGGGGCGCTGACCCCCCGGGCAGCCATATAGATTATAAGTATCCCCACCACAGTCGCGAGTATCGAGAAGAGCTTAAGCCACCTGACTGAAAGCCGTGGCTCAACCGACAATCCACGACACCCCAAACATAAACCATATAGACAAAATATGAATTCTTTCCTCAACCTGCTTAGGATCGAAGACTTCCCGGTGGATTGGCAAGGATTAATAGCCTGGGTACGGCATCTCATGTGGGGTGTTGCTGCCTTGGATCTTGAAGTTATAGTCAGGGAGGGCCTCAGGCTCGGAGCCGACTATATCGATGTCCGCTACGAGGATGTCGCCACGACATTTATGGAGGTTAAGGATGGGAGGATCTCAACACTAACCATCGATAGCAGGAAGGGAATAGGGGTGAGGGTTCTGGTCAACGGCTTCTGGGGCTTCGCCTCAACCAGCAAGGTCGATGAGTGGAGGAAGGCCGTCAACGACGCATACAGGCTGGCAAAGGCGGCCTCCTCGATCCCGGGGGCCGGGGCGAAGCTGGCGGATGTGAAGGCTGTCAGGGACACCGTGAAGTCCTCGATGAGGATCAAGCCCCCGGACGTCTCGGTGGAGGAGAAGGTTAATCGACTGCTCAGCCTTGAGAAAATGCTTAGGGAAGCCGAGGGGGCAGTTAGATCCGTTTCGATCAGGTACTCCGATGGATGGGGTGTCAGAAGCTTTGCTAACAGTGACGGCGCGTTGATAGATTGGGAGTGGGGGCACGTCTGGAAGTATGTCTGGGTTACCGGGATGAGGGAGGGTGTGACCGCCGCGGCTAGGGATGAGGTTGGGAGCGTTGAGATGGGATGGGAGTTCTTCGAGAGGGCTGAGACGGATGAGCAGATCGTCGAGAGGCTTGTGAGAAAGCTTAGGGCCCAGCTTGCAGGAGTCGAGCCTAAGAGGGGGGAGTTCCCCATCGTCGCTGGCCCCATCGTGGTGGGGGTCATAGCTCACGAAGCCCTCGGGCACCTGGCGGAGGCCGACCTTACGCCTGGGACACCCTTCATAAAGCTGTTGGGGAAGGAGGTGGCGCCCGAGTATGTGAGTATGAGTGATTATGGGAGGATCGAGGGCGGCTTCGGGAACGGGGTTTACGACGATGAGGGCGTGCCTGTGAGGAAGGTTGAGATAATAAGGAGGGGTGTGCTCACCGAGCTTATGGTGGATAGGGAGAGGGCGGCGGAGTTCGGCATGGAGCCCAATGGCCATGCCAGGGCTGAGACCTACAGGGTGCCGCCATTGATAAGGATGAGGAACACGGTCTTCGAGAGGGGCGACCATAGCTTTGAGGAACTGATTGAAGGCATAAAGTTCGGCTACTACTGCGTGGACTTTAGGGGCGGGCAGGCGCAGCTCAACTCCTCCTTCCAGGTCGGCATCCAGGAGTGCTATGAAATCGTCAACGGCGAGCTCGGGAGGCCGGTTAGAGACATGTCGATCAGCGGGATCGCCGTTGACGATTTCATAGCACTCCTG
>WAQG01000071.1 GCA_015520395.1 Candidatus Geoarchaeota archaeon | reverse complement strand
GTTTCATACGGAGTAGGCGCTATGATAGGAGCCGGGATCTTTGTCCTATCGGGTAGTGTAGCTAAGATAGCTGGGCCTGCTGGCGTCGTGTCCTTTGCAATATCCGGCCTGCTTGCGATGATAACAGCCTACAGCTACGCCACATTTGCCAAGGAGATGGGCGGGACGGGGGGTGGATACACCTATATCTCCGCAACCCTTAACAGTGAGCTCTCCTTCATAGGTGGAATATGGCTTTTCTTCGCATATGTGTCTGCGGGGGTGCTTTACGCGGCCTCCTTCGGATACTTCTTCGGCCTCATATTTAACCTACCGTGGTACTATGCGGCCTTCGTAGTTGCGGTGCTACTGACCGGGATAAATGCGCTAAGCTTCCGGGGAAGTGTGACATTTGAGAGGCTTGTCGTCGGGCTAAAACTAGTCTTGCTCGGGATATTCATAGGCGTTGGGATAACGGGGATAAACCCCTCAAACTACAGGGACTTCATGCCCAGCGGGTTTGGCGGCGTGCTCTACTCCGCAGCCCTCATATTCATAGCGTTTGAAGGTTTTGACGTCATAGCCACCATGGGCAATGATGTGAATGACCGTTCAAAGCTCCCCATAGCAATATACCTATCAATAGCCATCGTCCTAACAATCTACGTGCTGGTCATACTCGTCATGACAGGAATACTCCACTACAGCCTCCTGCCCAGCGGGGAGGCTGGCTTCATAAGCGTTGCAACCATGAAACTCGGCTTCTTCGGCTTTGCCTTCGTAGTTGCTAGCGCCATAGCTTCTGCCCTAGGCGCCTTCAACGCGACTATCTTTGCCGCTTCAAGGGTTGCTTATTCCATGGCGAGGGACGGCAACCTTCCCAAAATGCTTGGGAAGATGAATTCCCTCGGAACCCCACATGTAGCCGTCTCGGTAAGCGGCCTACTAGCGCTTTTAATAATGATAGCGTCGGCGATCCATGAGGGGGGTATAACGCTTATTGGAAGTGTCTCAAGCTTGGCCTTCCTCATGAGCTTCGCCTTTGTAAACCTAGCTCTACTTATAAGGTATGCAGGTAAACGGCAGGCTAGAATGATACTCCCATTGCTGGGACTCATATCCTGTCTGGCCCTCTCCATCTTTGTGGACCCCTATGCGTGGGCCCTACTCCTGATATACACTGGTACACTCTATTTTACTAGAAGGTTGGGGATACTTTTTTAGCGCCAATTTTGTGTACATCCTTCCATCAGCGGAATACAGTTAATTGTATTTATAAGGCCTTTTATACCCTGGATCGATACATTTATATGTACCATTTTTCACATATTTAGTGGATGTTAGTGTACCTGGTGATGCACATGTCGGCTGAGGAGATAGAGAAGCTGAAGAGGGAGGTTGAGGAGCTGAAGCGGATTATAAGGATGAGCATCTCGAGGAAGGTTGAGGAGAGGCTCAGGGAGAATGGGATTTACATAAGGGTTGGGCGGGAGGTTCTTGAGGAGGCGGAGCCTGAAACGGTCGTCTCAAGGGATCTTCTCAGGTTCATCAGGGATAGTATTAGGAGGAGCCTTAGGGAAAGGGGAGAGATGGCTATTGAGGAGATGATTTCGAATCTCCCGGAGGAGGAGGCGGCAATGGTTGTAAAGTCTATTGCAAGCCCAGATAGGATAAGGATAATGAAGCTGCTTTATGCTGGGCCAAAGAGCTTCTCAGACTTGAAGAGGGGTGCTGGGCTTGAGTCCTCATCCTTGTCACACCACCTAAAGGTTTTGTCTAGGGTGGGCCTTATTAGGGCCCATTTAAGGACGGGGGGTTACGCCCTGACCAGCCGTGGGAGGTTTCTCTTGAGGCTTCTTGCATTCATGTACGAGGCTGTGGGAGGTGGTGCGGTTGAGTAGACTGAGGAGGAGGAAGATAGGTGGGGCCCTGTCAACGGCGGCGCTACTCCTAGCAGTCGTGTGGCTTCTAAGAGGACCCATGCTCCTGGCCCAGTACGGCGACCAAATAATTCTCGGGGTTCTGATACTATACCTTGCAGCTAACCTGGTCTCGATCGAGACTAGGTTTGGGGTGGGCTGGGCCTTTGCAAGCCTCATCGGTAGGCTAGCTAGATTCCTGTTTATCTCAGGCATAATGCTCTGGCTGCTGAGCTTCTTTGGGCTTAGCGACCCATTCAGGATGCTGATACTTCCATTCATAATTGCTGGGCTGCTTATGGGGATGGCCAGCATGGCGGCATCCTCCCTGGTAGGTAGACCTAAGATGCTTGACCTTAGGAAGACGCCCTTCTACTTTGAGCCGGGCACCATCTACAGTGATGAGAGGGTGACTGTGCTGCTTCCAGATGGTGGCTATGGCTTTAAGGTGAGGAGATATGGAGCTGAAACAGCGGCGATACTGTTTTCGAGTGTTGTCGCCGAGATCGAGACTGAGGCCGGGAAGTTTAACATCACGTTTAGGCCTCCCGTTATGGTGAGGGGGCGTGATTTTTCAAAGGTTGGGCGTAGGGTCTCTAAGGACGAGTTTGGGGAGTCGGGCTTTAGTTATGCCAAAGCCTTGGGGGAGGCGTCAAGGCTCCTCACGAGGGAGGTTTCCAGGAGAAGGATTGTTGGGGGTTATGATCTGGTTAAGCTCCCGTTTGTCCATATAGAGTCAAGCGAGTATGAGGATGTGGTTGAGGTGGGGCCGTTGAGAATCGTGAGTGGCATTGATGGGGATTATGTGGAGTTCGGTCCATTCTTTAAGGTTGGAAGCTACGAGGCGTCTAGGAGGAAACGGCCATTCTCTGTGGTTGGGTATGGTGAGCCTAAGGCGGAGCTTACCGTGAAGCCATACAGGGTAACGGCATCCTGGGATGGCATCGACCTGGAGATAAGAAACGGGCAGATAAAGATAGTCGTGGGTGAGAGCTCTGCTGAGGTTTCCTCTGACAGGGTTAGGTTGTCCTCACCCGCCTACTCGATCGAGATAGGTGAGTCCGGCATGCTCCTAACGATGCCCGACCTGAGGCTCGTTGTGAAGGGGGACAGCATCAGCCTGGCCTTCAGAGGAAGGGTCAAAAAGGTCAGGGATCCAGAGCTAGCGTCAAGGCTGCTTAGGGAGCTGGGTGAGGTCACTAAGAACCAGGTTCTACAGCTCTTTGAGGGCTTCCCACCAGATCCGTTTGAGATTCTTGAGAGGATTGAGGATCTTCTGGGTGAGTAGGCATGGAGGCCATAGTTGCTGAAAAGCTTGTTAAGAGGTTTGAGACGAAGATCAGGAAGGGGCTATTCAGGTCCGAGAAGAAGGTTGTAGAGGCGCTTAGGGGCGTGAGCTTCACCATCAGGAGGGGTGAGATCTTCGGGCTTCTCGGGCCCAATGGGGCTGGCAAGACGACCACAATTAAGATACTCTCCACCCTCCTGCTGCCGGACTCAGGTGACGCCTATGTCAACGGGTATCATGTCGTAAGAGAGGCGAGGAAGGTTAGGGAGCAGCTGGGCGTTATGCTTTATATCGAGAAGGGGCTGTATAGAAGGCTCACGGGAAGGGAGAACCTCGAGTATTACGCGGCCCTCCAACACATCCCGCCATCCGATGCTAAAAGGAGAGTTGAGAGGCTTCTGGAGCTGGTTGAGATGACGGAGCATGCAGACAAGCTTGTCGATGAATACTCCCTTGGAATGAAGGCTAGGATCTCATTTGCAAGAGCCCTGATCACCGATGCACCAATCCTGTTTCTTGATGAGCCGACCCTCGGGCTGGACCCGGCATCGGCCCGTAAGATAAGGGACGTCATAAGGGAGCTGAGTAGAAGGGAGGGAAAGACCATCCTTCTCACAACCCATAATATGTGGGAGGCAGACGCGCTGGCAGATAGGATAGCGATCATCGACCAGGGAAGGATTCTGACGATAGGCAGCCCTATGGAACTTAAAGCCGCCGTTAGTAAGGGGGATGTGCTTCAGATAGAGGTTATGGGAGCATATAATGGCGTGATAAAGAAAATAGGGAGTATTGGGGGCGTTAGGTACGTCAAGCTTGACTCAGAGGAACCTGCAGCCCAGAGGGCCGTGGTGAGGGTGGGGCTTGATGGCTCGGCTAGGGATCACCTCCCGACCATTGTTGACGTTCTGGCTAGAGGTGGGGCAAGGGTCAGGAACATATCGGTTCTGGCCCCAAGCCTGGAGGACGTGTTCATAGAGCTTACCTCAAGGAGGGGGAGGTGAGCTAATACGGAGCTTGGAAGAGCGCTTCTCTTGCCCCTCAGAGGGGTGGTGAAGTATGAACTTCGGGTTATAATGAGGTATAGGTGGGATTTCCTAGTGCTTGGGGCGATGCCATACCTGCTCGCCGGTTTCTTCTACCTCGTCGGGATGGGGATTGGGGGGGAGAATGCTTTGAAGAACTTCGTCGTGGCTACGGGTTATGGGGAGGCCTTTCTCTACATGCTCGTGGGGAGTGCGGTTCTGCTGGTGATCCTCGTAGGCCTGGATAGCGTGATCGGTGAGCTTTATAGGGCCTTGGCCACAGGCTGGCTGGAGCTCCTAATGCTGACTAGAACTGACGTTTACATATACATGTTCGGGTTAACTGTGCCATACTTTGTGGCAAACGTGGGGATTACGATTTTATCCTTCCTCCCAGCCGCGGTCTATCTCAGCGGTCTCTTTGCAGGTCTAAGGCTGGTGGTGGCATTACTGATACTATTTGTGGGCATAATCCCCCTCCAGGGGGTAAGCTTAATAGTGGCGACACTCGTCATAAGGTATAAGGAGCCTGAGGCATTAACCCAGCCTGTCCGAGCCTTTCTAGTGGTGCTTTCCGGCTCCATATATCCCATCTACATACTTCCATCTTGGATGCAACTAGTTGCAAGGGTGCTTCCACCATACTATGTATCGGAGGCGATGAGGGTGAGCCTCATGCTATCCAACCCCCACCTCACACTATACTATCTCGGAATGCTGCTACTACTTACATTCTTCTACTATCCAGCCGGCCTCGGATTCTTCAAGAGATTTGAGACAATAGCCAAGAAGAGTGGGGAGCTGTCTAAGGTCTGAGGGGTGGGATATTGTGAGGGGCGTTCTCATCGAGATTAGGGCCCTGATATTGATGCAGTTTAAGAGTTGGGTTAGGAGGAAGGCGGGGGTTATCGCAATGTTCATAGCCGACCCAATATGGTTCCTTCTCTTCGCAATACCCATACTGCTCTTCGGCGGCGACCTCTACTACACGCTGAACTTTACGCTTTGGGGCTGGTTCATGTTTGGGCTGGTGAGCTCGGGGCTCTGGAGCGTCGCCGGAACGATGAGGATGGAGGTGCTCGAAGGGACATATGAGGTCTTAATGCTCACGAACGTTAACAGGCTAATCATGTTTATCGGTCACACTCTAAGGCTTCTCCTCTCAGAGCTAGCGTCGCTCCTAGTGATGATACTCCTAGTGAGGTACGGGTTTGGGGTCGATGTTAGCATCAAGAACCCGGCCCTCCTGACGGCTGTGTTTCTAATAGGCGTCGTGGCGATCCACGCGTTCTCAATGATCTATGCAAGCCTTTCCCACGTGTTCAGGGCATCCATGGTGCTGGTAAACATCTTCCAGTTCCTCATCCCAATCGCCACCGGAATGTTCATACCTCTCCAGAGGATGCCTAGCCCCATAG
>WAQG01000070.1 GCA_015520395.1 Candidatus Geoarchaeota archaeon | reverse complement strand
GTCAGATGTGTATAAGAGACAGTACTTAAAAGGTGCGACGGAACCTAAAGCCCGACCAGCGATGCTGACTTCGACCCCCATGCCTCTCAAAATTTTCATGTAATCTTCCATGCTTCTTTTAACAGCCTCACGCTTGTTTCCCCCAGTGTAAAAGTCATATACATGGATCCATCCACCCTTCTTGACGGCCATGAGGGCATAGCGTAGATAGCTCTTCGCAAGCATTGGGAGAGGCATAAGGACACGGTCATACCGGCCTCTGGAGGCCTCGGCAATATGCCTAGAATCGGCATTTACCGTCTCCACCAGCTGTGAGACGTTGTTGAGTTTTGCGTTGATTGAGTGGAGTTTTGCAGCCTCCCAATTCAGGTCGATTCCCGTCACGGAGAGTGGGGCTGAGTGGACGGCTATAGCTATGGAGAAACCACCAACTCCCGAAAACATGTTCAACACCCGCTCACCCGGCCTTACGGCTTTAGCTATTCTGAGGTGCTCCTGCTGGAGCCTGGGGGTGAAGAAGACCTTTTCAACATCTACCATGAGCCTGTAGCCATTCTCCTTGTGAATAGTGAGGCTCCTCCCCTCACCATAGATCCACCTTAGACGCCATACCCTGTACTCCCCACTGACCTCTCCCACCTGTCTGTAGACAACCTTTACGTGTTTCAGCTCGCTGCAAATCATCTCGGAGAACTGTTTCTCAAGCCTTTCAGGTAGGCCGCGTAGTCTCAGGATGGCTATGTCACCTATTATATCAATTCCGCCATGCACGTCTCTAAGGCCTAGGCGTCTCGCGATCCTACCTATAAGCCTGCCTCCCACAGGAAATTAGGCGAAGAGTTGGAGTATATATGTTATGACTGCTGCTAGCGAGAAGGCGAGGAATCCTAGCGCAATCACCATCGAGATCTCAATGCTGACCTCAAGATCCGAATATAGGACGGTAACCATATACATTGTTGACATTAGGGCTAGGATCAGCCCCACCTGATACGTTAGCCTTGGAAGGACAAAGCTGACCTCCCGCAGATACCAGGTCACCAGCATGTATACTGTCTGGGGCCACATTATCAGAGGCATTTTCGAGACCACGTCGATGACTCTTTCCTGTCGCCCAAGGATGAGTGTGACTGAGCCTAGCAGAAATGTGACCATGAGGAAGTTTAGGATATAGATTATGAAGCTTAGGGTGAAGTTTGGGAGGATGGGCCACCCATAAAGCACCATTGGGATGAAGCCTGCAATGCCCGAGATCACCGCGTTAACTAGGATGAAGGCGACCAGCGTAGTGAGCCTGAAGTTCAGGGGGAGTAAGGAGTAGTATCTGAAAAGCCCAACTGGAAAGAGTGGCTTAACCTTAAGTAGGGTTACCAGAAATCTATGGAGCCTTGGGGCTACAGAGATTCTAGCCCTATCATTAAGAACCATGTTATAGATGACCACGCCGTCATCCGTCAGGATGTACTCGCCGTCCTTATTCTTTGTAACTATCCCCTCCATCTTTCTCAGGGCATCGTAGAATGAGCCTGGGGAGAACTTCAAATCCCTTATAATGACGGTTGCCTTGGCGCTCTTACGCTCACCTAGATAGACAAGGATCTTAAACATGTTCTTGTTGGCTATTACCCTGTAGTACCGCTCCAGCAAGCTGCCGCTCATCCAGAAAACATTCCACCATAATTGGAATTAAATATTTCTATAGCCTCAAAACCCCCCTCCTCACACCCCTTCTTCCGCTCTCAGTCAGCCTATACAGCTCCTCCATATACCTATAGTACTCCTCGGGAAGGACGACGCCCTTGGACTGCGCCATCCGCCTCGCCGTACGCACGGCCGAGTCGACCCTCAATTCATAGGCTTCACCGCCCACCCATATCACGAAGTCGGGCACGCTTCTTGCAGCCCTGTAATGCACATGGGATGAGACACCCACGGATATGCCTCCATAAAGTGTTGAGCCAACCGATACCTTAGAGTGGTCTCCGAAGATAACGCCCAACTTTCTCATACCCGTTTCAACCGGTCCCTCGACTCCTTTATACCGTATGTAACCATAGGTGTTTTTTAGGTTGGATGTAACTGAGAGGGCGCCAATGTTAACGAATTCCCCCAGGTAGCTGTCTCCAATATAGCTCTGATGCCTCGAGTTGCTATATCTAAGAAAGGTGGACCTTACAACCTCCCCACCAACGTTGCACTTAGGGCCGATGTAAACCCTCCTTAGGTTTGCCCCCGCCGCCACCAGGCTCTCCCTGCCAATGTATGTCGGGCCCTCTATTCTAGAGGGGCCCTGAACATAGCTTCCCTCATCCAGTACTACTGGCCCATTCCTAGTGTCAAAAACCACACAAGGCTCCACTTCAACATCCCCGGCCATATAGACGCCGTGTTTGCCCAGGACATTCGGTAAATCAACCTTCCTAAACCTTCCTAAACTGCTTAAAGTGATCAAATCACCCCTCAACATCTTCGAAGAGTATCTCACCAGGTCCCATGGCCCCTTCACGACGCTTAGATTTAGAGTGCCAAGGACACGAACCCCCCTAAACCCCTCAATAACGGCATCGGCCGTCGTAATGCCTAAGATAGGGCGTCCCAGCCGATCAAGGTAAACGCCTTCTACGCCTTCCCTCACAACTCTTTGCAACGCATTTGCGCCTTCCTTATCAAG
The DNA here is from genome assembly GCA_015520395.1 of Candidatus Geoarchaeota archaeon. Classification (GTDB taxonomy): domain Archaea; phylum Thermoproteota; class Thermoprotei; order Gearchaeales; family WAQG01; genus WAQG01. The sequence continues at coordinate 491 of WAQG01000070.1, read as the reverse complement.
TATCAGGTTGGAGGAGAGGAAGAGCACGGTCTTCCCCCCGACCTCCTCAGCCAGCCTGCCCCCCAGCATGGCCCTTATGAGCCTCTTATAGAGGCTGGTTCCATTGGCGTGGAACGAAACCTCGTAGCCCTCAATCTCCTTCACGATATACTGAAGCCTTTCTAGGAGGCTCATAGCCCCTATGACGAGGCTTGACATGTGGGTGAATCTTAGGGGGCCTTTTGAATCCGAGTCTGAGATTAGGACTTGGTCGATCTTCATCACACTTTGAGAGGCCGGCTAAGGATATATAAACCCGTAGCCTTATTCGATGCTGGACATGAGGCTTACCAGGGCCTTACCTGTAGCGCTGGCGGTGATACTTATTGTTTTACTCTCGGCGTTAGGGGTTTCGGCTATTCCCAGGATTAACATCGTGGTTTATGGGGCTGGAACTCCCGATGTGAAGATAGAAGTTAGGGTGGCTGCCGACGAGGGTGAGCAGATAGACC
>WAQG01000069.1 GCA_015520395.1 Candidatus Geoarchaeota archaeon | reverse complement strand
GTGAGGTCCCCCGTGAAGGCAACAAGATCCCATTCCTCGGCTTCTATTGCCCTCTTCAGGGGCTCGGGGATTCTGGTCGCCCTTCTTGGTATGTGGGTATCACCGATGATCAGTAGCCTCATGCCATACTTGATTTGTGGGTTTAATAGAATTAACCTTTTCATACAGCTAAAGGTATAAATTGCGTAAGATCAATGCATGGATGGGTGTTCCCAGGATGTCTAGTATAATAGAGAAGGCAGTAGAGTGGTATCTGAAGAAGAAGAGGGTGAAGATCGAGCCTGAGGCGACAGAGATAATTTTTGAGGACACGGTGATCGAGCTCGTAACACCCTACGTGGACCTGTCGCTTTTAAGGCTTAGGCTGAGCGGCTCAATAAAGGTTAACCTGAGGGCCGTTACGATCACCGGTGTTGAAGAGAAGGAGGAGTGACGTAAAGCTAATATTCGGCTAATAACCCTTATGGTTGGGCGATAAGGATGGCGGAGGAGGAGAAGAAGCTAGAAACTGCAATTCCACCTCTCTCTGAGGTTGCGAACTTCCTAGGGCAGGTAATACAAACCCTGATAGCCGGGCTTGAGGGCACAGACTTAAAGCTGAACTTAAAGATAGACCTGCTCTCAGGCGAGGCATCGCTGTTAACCGTAAAGGTTGAGGGTGACGTAATAGTAACGAAGGCAAAAGAGTAGGTTCAATGTAGGTGTTCTAAGGCTGCTCTAAGCGCATCACCAATTTTTTCGTAAACCCCAAGGCTATAGAGTAGGCTCTCAAGGGAAGAGACTGTACGTGTAACGGCGGCTGTTGACACCCTACCCATAACCCCTATCCTGATTATTTTCCCCTTAAGCTCGCCCATACCGCCAGCGATCACAACGCCGTATTTAGACTCTAGCTCAGCCTTCAGCCTGTAGGCATCCACACCCCTCGGCGGATACGCGGCGATCACGGTTTTAGACCTGAACTCCGGCTTAGCGACGAAACTGAATCCTAGTGTGGATAGTGCCGCATAGAGGGCTTCCGCGGCCCTGCTGTGGCGTTTGAACACGTTTTCCAGCCCCTCTTCCCTTATCATCTTCAAGGACTCCTCTAGGGCGTAGAGCAATGGGACTGCAGGTGTGAACGGGGTCTCCGACTTCGAGGCAAACCTCTTATAGGATGAGAAATCGAAGTAAAATGAGCCTGGTTCCACCTCTCCCGCCTTCTCCTCCGCGTAGCTGCTCACGGCTACGAAGGAGAGGCCGGGTGGGGCTGCTATGCACTTCTGGCTTCCAGCTATGTGGACGTCTATCATTGCCTTGTCTGTAGGTATATCTACGCCGCCGAGGGCTGAGATCGAATCTACTATGAAGAGGAGCCCATGCTCCTTTGCGACCCTCCCTATCTCCACTATTCTCCAGGCGGAAACCCCTGTGGAGGTTTCGTTGAAGACTAGGCTGAGGACTGATGCGTCCTTGTGTTTCCTTAAAATTTCCTCAAGCTTCTCAGGGGTGAGGTGGTCTCCCAGGCCGAGGTCTACCTTGATGACGGAGGCGCCTCTTCTTGAGATGGCGGTTGCCATTCTCGAGGCGAAGACCCCTGTTATAGGCACTATCACCTTGTCGCGTCTTCCAATAAAGTTGTTTACGGCGAACTCGACGCCCCCGGTTCCGGATGCCGTGAGGATGAAGACGTTGTTTCTTGTCTGGAAAACGTATCTGAGGCCCTCCTCAACGCTTTCATAGAGGTGGTGGAACTCCTCGCCCCTATGGGATATAACGGGTCTGCTCATCGCCCTAAGAACCCTGTTTGGAAGGTGTGTTGGGCCTGGGAGCATCAAGAGCTTCTCAACCATATCTGACTCCTCCCATGAAAGACAATATATCTGAATCACGCATCCATTTAAGTGATATGGTTTCCATATGGCTCCTAACCGACTTCGGCCCTTCGTCGCCCTATGTAGGCGAGATGAGGGCGGTTATAAAAAGGATAAACCCCAGGGCGGAGATTCTGGATCTCACCCACAGCGTGCCAAGACACAACGTTATGGTGGGCGCATTTCTCCTCAAATCAGCCTCAGACTACCTGCCCGACGGCGACATCGTTGTTGGCGTAGTGGATCCCGGCGTTGGGACTGAGAGGCGCGGCGTAATAGTGGTGACCAGGAAGCGGGTGTATGTCGGCCCCGATAACGGG
>WAQG01000068.1 GCA_015520395.1 Candidatus Geoarchaeota archaeon | reverse complement strand
GAAGAATGCGGCCGATAGTGTCTTCAGGATCCACTGGGGCACCAGGTTGGAGACCCAGGATCCCAGAATACGGCGACGCCATCCACAACAAGGAAGGCCAGCATGACTCCAACGAAAAGCTCCACGTACCTCTTAGTCTGTGACGCTAGTAGGAAGACTGAGATCTGGGTCTTATCGCCAAGCTCAGCCAGCCCAACTACGAGGAAGGAGGCAAGGACCTCCTGGAGCATCCCATTGGGAACATTAAGGAAAGCCATTATAAGCATTCCCATTTATGCATTCCGAGACTCCTAGGCGAGGACTGGTTTGATTGGATCAAGTATTACAAAATTACTTATAAGCTGTCGATTAAGCGCTGTTATGACAATCATCATTATGAGCACAAATAAGATTCCCATTTTTGAGCGTGCAAGTAATCTCCAGTTCATGGCTCCAGAACTCTAGTGGGCGTACTTGATATTTAAATATTACTGAATTGTTGCAGGTAAGGAACAGTGAATGTTATAAGCCTGTGGCCGAGTCCGGGCCTTTAGGCCCCAGACCTGATTTGATAATTATTACCGCATAAGGCGTAGGACTTTAGGATTTGTCAAGGTAAAAGATTAAGGTGGTGTTGGATAGGTGTAGGAGGTGGGGAGCCTAGGTGAGGTTTCCTATCGATTTTGATGACATGAAGCCTCTTGGCAATACTGGCGAGAAAATACCTGCTATTGGTGTTGGGACGTGGGCGATAAGGGATTATGGGAGGGCTGAGGAGGCTCTCGTTAGGGCTGTGGAGATAGGGTTAGGGATGATAGATACTGCCGAGATGTACGATGGCGGTAGGGCTGAGGAGCTTGTTGGGAGGGTTGTGAGGAGGGTTGGGAAGGACAGGGTCTTCATAACCACGAAGCTTCTCCCAAAGCACTTCTCAAGCCCTGACGAGGCGGTGAGGGCTGCCCAGGCTAGCCTAAGGAGGCTTGGCCTTTCAACTGTTGACCTGATACTCATACATTGGCCGAAGTTCCTGACGCCCATCGAGAAGCAGGTTGCGGCCCTTGAGGCTATAGCTGAGAGGGGGTATGCCAGGTACATTGGGGTCAGCAACTTCGATGCTAGGAAGATGGTTAAGGCGATATACGCTGTCAAGAAGCACGAGATAGTTGTCAACCAGGTTAAGTACAGTCCTCTAGACAAGGCTATCGAGGAGAGCCTTCTACCCCAGGCAATCAAGCATGGCGTCACGATCCAGGCTTACACACCCCTCGAGAAGGGCGCTGTGGCAAGGCATAAGGCGCTTATCAGGATAGGGAGGAAATACGGGAAATCGGGAGTTCAGGTAGCTTTGAACTACCTGATATCCAGGCCCAGGGTTGTAGCAATACCGAAGAGTGAGAGGGTGGAGAGGATAGAGGAGTTTCGTGGCGCCTTGGGGTGGAGGCTCAGCGAGGAGGACATAAGGCTGATTGAGAAGCTCTAAACAAACCTTTTAAACTATGAACAACCCCCTACTAGAGATGCTGTGGGTCACCAAACTGATAGTCACAACCCTGGTGATATCGCCCAGCGGCGCCCTATCGCCGGGACCCCTAAGCTTTGCAACGATAGCTGAGGGTGCCAGGGGTGGAGGTTGGAGAGCTGGTGTACTGGTCTCCCTTGGCCACGCCCTTTTCGAAGCCCCATACACGCTTCTCCTCACGGTGATCGCCACGAGGCTGGTGCTTAGCCCGTCCGTGAAGGTAGCTATGGCGGTCTTCTCAGCGGCAACGATGGTGTTCTTCGCATACCTCATAGTTAGGGATGCCCTAAGAGGCGTCGAACCGGGCGTTGGAAGGTCGGCGGCGTCGGGAAGGCCCCTCGTACTCGGCCTGCTCTTCACAGCGTTGAATCCCTACTTCCTCCTCTGGTGGGTGGGGGCCGGATGGCCGATAATAATTGTAGCATCAGCGGCCATGCCCCTAAGCTTCATCCTCATGTATATCCTCCATGTCTGGTACGACTTCCTCTGGCTCTCCCTGCTAGCTGGGATAGGGATGAAGGGATCCGAGCTGCTTGGGGGAGCCAAGTACAGGGCCCTCCTCTTGATCCTCGCAGCCCTCCTACTACTCTTCGCCTTCGACATGCTTGCCAAGGCTCTCCTAGCAATAAGCATCCTACCAGCCTGACAATAATAGGGGCGATGGGAAACACTTTAATACGGCGTCCAGACAAGAGTATAATGTCCGGCAGGATCGCGCCTATGACAGGCCCGGAAGGGCCGGGATGAATAGGCGCCCGTTCGCTAGGCCCACCAAACCTCCTTACATGACCGGAGCCAAATACCGTGAGATTCTCCTCTTAGGCGATGGGCAACTTTGTCTCCCGTAGATCAACAATAAACTAAACTGGGTTTTGGATACGGGCTTTCACCTCCAGGATGTTATAGGCTGGTGATCCCGTTCTGAGTGCGTCAAGGAGTGTCTTATTGCGTCTGTTAGGAGGCGTTGAAATCAGCTATATGATAAAGGAGTGTTTGCTTCACAGTTATGTAGCATAGCCTAAGACTCCCCGCCTCCAAGTCTCGCTACCTCGTCAACGGGGATGCCTAGGTGGGATGCTATGGTCTCGTTGGATACATCTGGATTAGTTTTCCTTATTCGGTTAATCACCATCTTGCAGTATTCCTCATAGCTTGCAGCCTCCCTGGAGTTCCATCTAGCCTCGAAGTCTGATTTGAGGAGGGCGGCAAGCCCCTCCGAAGCTATCTTGTAGCCGAGCCTCGTTGGCTGGGCGCTCCCAACTCTCTCCGGCAGCCCTATCACGGTAACCTTGCCGTCGACCACCATGTACCTGAAGTCCTGGACCATGAGGCCGGGGAAGTACTTTACCTCGGCCCCCCTCCTGGTATACATGTAGCCCACCCCCAGGGACTCCTCCCTCATAGGCATTAGGTACCTTATCTTAACCCCCTTCCTAGAAAGCTCCTCGATGGAGTCTACTATCCTTAACAAAGCTCTTCTCCCGATCTCTGTGCGGGGCCTTGACCCCGTTACAACGCCGAAAACCTCCGAGCTGGCCGTCCTCAGCGTCGAGACCACGAGGTTAAAGTACTCCTCCCTGGAGAGGGCCCTCGTCGCCTGCATGATCGACTCGATGAGCTCCCTTCTCCCCCTCCACTCCCGTGCGCTCAGGATAAGCAGGACTATGGAGAGGGCTACGGGGCCATTTCCACCGCCAGCAGGGCTACGGCGGCGTACTCCGGCATCCCAGATGATTCAGGGATTGACGGAGATAAATTTATTGGAGATCAGCCCCTATTCTGAGCGGGCGACGTTGGGCGGCGTCGAGATGTTCAAGATATATAACGTTGTTATGTGCGAGATTGTCAGGCGGGCCAACAGGTTCGTCGTCGACGTCCTTGTCGATGGAAGGCTGGAGAAGGCCTATATAAATAACACTGGCAGGTTGCTTGAATTCATGGTGCGGGGGAGGAGGGCATACTGCCTGAGGAGGGCAAGGCCAGGGAAAACCAGGTACAGGCTGTTCGCCGTCCACGATATGGGCGCCGGGGCGCTTATAGACACGAAGTTTCAGTCGAGGGCCTTTGAGAAAGCCCTGTTGCTTGGGCTTATTCCATGGCTTGACGGCTGTGAGATCCTGAGAAGGGAGGCTAGGCTGGACGACTCCGTTATTGACTATCTACTGAGATGCGGCGGTAAAAGGTTTTACCTAGAAACTAAGAGCGCTGTCTTTAGGGGCGATGGGCACTATGCAATGTATCCGGACTGCCCGACCGAGAGGGGTAGGCGCCATGTGAGAACTCTTATAAGGCACGCTTTGTCTGGGGGGCGGGCGGCCGTACTCTTCGTTGCAGCATTGCCGAACGTTAAGGCGTTCAAACCGTATGTTAGGGGGGACCCCGTGATATTTGATCTTCTACTAAAAAGCGTAGAGGTTGGAGTAGGTGTCAGAGCGATTAATATATACTATGACCCGTCGAGGTCCTCGGTGGTCTTCGTTGATGGCAATATGGATGTTTGTATGTGTCTTTCTGGGTGGGAATACCCACTTTATGGGTTTCCTCGAAGAAGAGCTAGGCGTTCCGGAGCTTAATTAGGCTAAAGCTCTCGTATCTGCATAACCATGGAACCCTCAACGGTTATCAGAATAGGCCTTACCAGCTGCTGAGATGCCGTGTCAAGCTAACACCTAGGCTTATTGACCTCTTTATAAGCGGCGATCCGTGAGGGCGCGTTGGGGGAATGCAGTGGCGGGCTGCCCGCTTATCTGATAAAGTTTTTATCGGGTTGTATATTGGAGTTTTGACGATGAGGTTTAGGCCCGTCAGGGGGATGCGGGATCTTCTTCCCGATGAGGCGAGGGGGCTTATAAGGCTGTTTGACCTATCTAGGAGGCTCGCGTCGCTTTATGGGTATGAGGAGGTTATACTCCCGACGATAGAGAGCTACGAGCTCTTCGCCGCCAAGTCAGGGGGCGAGATAAAGGAGAGGATGTACACGTTCACCGACCTTGGCGGAAGGAAGGTCGTCCTGAGGCCGGAGGCCACAGCCTCGGTCGCAAGGATAGTTGCCTCGAAGATGCTCGGATATCCGAAGCCCCTGAGGCTATTCTACATAGTGAACCTGTTTAGGTACGATGAGCCGCAGAAGGGGAGGTACAGGGAGTTCTGGCAGGCTGGATACGAGCTTATAGGGAGCGGTAGGGCGCTGGCCGACGCCGAGCTCATAGAGATGCTGTCCAGGTTCATGGAGATGGCTGGCCTGAGGGATCACAGGTTTAAGGTGGGTCACGTGGGGGTTCATAGGGCCCTGATGGGGATCTTCAAGGTTCCGGAGCATGAGCAGGACGACGTGCTCGGCTTCATAGACAGGGACCAGTGGGACGAGGCCATGAAGATACTCTCAAGCTACCCAGCCGAGCTCAGGGATGTCCTCACAGGCCTAGCAAGCGTGAAGGGTGGTATGGACAAGGTCTTTGAGGAGGCCTGGGAGCAGCTATCCCGATACGAGCCAGCCTTAAGGGAGCTTGAAAGGCTGAGAGAGATACTGAGGTATGCCGTCATGCTCGGAGTCCCCAGGGAGAGGCTGTTCATAGACATGGGGTTTGCCAGGGGGCTAGCCTACTACACTGGCGTCATATTTGAGTGCTACTCTCACCTTAGGGTCGCTCTGGCGGGAGGCGGGAGATACGACAAGCTCATCTCCCTCTTCGGCGGACCCGACATGCCGGCCACGGGCTTTGCCATAGGCCTGGACAGGGTGCATCTGGCTCAGGTTGAGGCTGGGGTCAGCTATGAGGATCGTACATTCAAGGCTCTGGTTGTCCTGGCGGGGGAGGATGAGAGGGTTGTTAGGCTGGCTGGCGAGGCCCTGAGGGCTCTTAGGGGGAAGATGGGTGCCAGGGCTGTTTTGGACGTCTCGGCCAGGAGCATTAAAAGGGCGTTTTCATACGCGTCTGCCCAGGGTTACGACTACGTGGTCGTTGTTGGGAGAAGGGAGGCTGAGAAGGGAGTTGTCTCCGTTAAAAACATGAAGACTGGGGTGCAGGTGGAGGTTCCCGTCGAGGAGCTTCCTGAGAGGCTTCCCGACTAGGCGCCCTCAATGAGGCTTATTATCCTCATCTCCCTAACGTCCACGAGACCCCTATCCGTTATCCTCAGCTCCGGTATTACAGGGAGGGCTAGCAGCGACAGCGTCATGAAGGGATCCTCAACCATGCATCCCAGCCCCCTTATCGCCTCCTCCAGCGCCCTGAGAGATGAGGCCACCTCCTCCGCAGGCTCGGGCGACATCAGGCCTGCCACGGGGAGCCTGACCCTGGCCACCACCCTTCCCTCCTCGGCGACGGCGAAGCCCCCCTGCATCTCTACGACCTCCCTGAGGGCTACAACCATGTCTCTGGGCGAGGCTCCCACCGATATCAGGTTGTGGGAGTCGTGCGCAACGCTCGACGCTATTGCCCCCCTCTCAAGTCCAAAACCCCTGACTAGGCCGACTGAAAACCTGCCCGTCCCTCTATGCCTCTCGACAACGACGACTGTTAGAAGGTCGTCGCTGGGGCTCGGGGCAATGAACCCTGGGCCCACCTTCACCCTGAGATGCCTTGTGACGGCGCTATGCTCAACCACCCCTATGACGTTAAGAACTCCACCTGCCTCCACGGCGACCGTCAAGTCCCTCTCCCCGGGTAGGCGGGGGATGTTAATCGTTCTGGTCGCCCAGCCCGGATACCTAGGCTTCCCCAAAGCCTTGAGAAGAACCCCCCGGGAGGCGATAAGCTCACCCTCGAAGTAGACATCCCTCACCCTAACCTCCTTGAGGTCCTCCAAAACCACCATGTCGGCAAGCCTTCCAGGCGCGATCCCCCCAAGCATATCGTCGAGGCCATAGTGCTCCGCAACGTTGATCGTAACACACTGAATGGCCTTGACAGGGTCAAGCCCCTCCTCAACCGCCGTCCGGACGAGGTAGTCGACATGTCCCTTCCCGATAAGATCCCCAGGATGCCTATCATCGCTCACTAGGATAAGCCTCCTAACATCTAAGCCCATTTCGAGAACCCCCCTGACTATGGGCCTGAGATCCCGCCACGCGCTCCCCTCCCTAGCCATGACATACATGCCCCTCCTCAGCTTAGCAACGGCCTCCTCAGGGCTCGTCGACTCATGGCATGAGGAGATCCCCATGGCGATGTAGGCGTTCAGCCAGTCCTCCGGAAGCTGGGGGGCATGGCCCTCCACCGGAAGCCCCATCCTCAAGGCGCTCCTCACCTTTCCCACAACATCCTCAACGCAGTTTACGACACCTGGGAAGTTCATCATCTCCCCCAGCGCCACAACCCCCCTCCACCTAAGCATCCTCCTAACCTCGCCGAGACCGAGAATCGCGCCCGGCGTCTCAAAGGGTTCTCCAAGCGCCGGGACACAGGAGGGTGCTGTGACAAACACCCTCATGGGGATGGCCCTAGCCTCCCTAAGCATGAGCCTGACCCCGCGGAGCCCAAGGACGTTAGCCACCTCGTGGGGATCTATGAAGACGCTGGTCGTTCCATGGGGGATCACCGTCTCCGCGAACCTGGTGAGGGTGAGCATGCTGCTCTCAACATGTATATGCCCATCCATAAACCCTGGGGCAAGGTAGAGACCCTTTAAATCGATGGTTCTCCCTGCCCTTAACCTGAGCCTCTCTCCAACCGCGGCGACCCTCCCACCGGCCACAGCTACGTCCCAGCCCTCAAGCATCTCCCCAGTATAGACGTCGATGAGGGCCGTGTTCCTTAGAAGGAGGTCGGCCGGGGCCCTCCCAACGGCGACGTCGACAAGCCTACAGTCCATCACGGGATAACCTTGGGGATCACAGGGATAAAAGCCCGCCGCACCCTCCAGAAACGCTTAAATTATAAGCCGTCAAATATTAGGCTGGTGGGCCCGTAGCTCAGTCAGGTAGAGCATCCGGCTCTTAACCGGATGGTCGTGGGTTCAAATCCCACCGGGCCCGCCACCCACTATAGCTTTTATTGCCCAGCCCAGACCATATTTTAAGTGATGGTGAGGGAAGCACTGATACTTGCCGCAGGCGCTGGGACTAGGCTGAGCGGCATCAGCCGGGGTGCTAAGTTTGAGGTTGAGATCCTCGGCCGGCCCCTCGTCGAATATGCGCTAAGGAGCGTTATGAGTGTTGGCGTTGGGAGGGTGGGGGTTGCTGT
>WAQG01000067.1 GCA_015520395.1 Candidatus Geoarchaeota archaeon | reverse complement strand
TTTGACTTCCATAACCTTATGGCGAGGATGGGTTTCAGAGCCCTCTTTAGGTTTTACAGGCAGGTTGCACTGGAGTATCAAAGAATTTCAAGCATTAAGCCCGACATAGTCATATCAGACAGCAGGCTTTCAACCGTTATAGCAGGATGGCTGGCAGGAGCGCCGGTTCTCACCGTGCTTAACCAGTTAAAGGTTCTGATACCTAGAGCCAGGCCTATGAGGAGCGTAACTAAGCTCCTGAAGGGCTTCTCGGAGAAGGTCTTCTACCACCTTCTCGACTTCTTTTGGAGGAGGAGCGAAAGGCTGATAATACCGGATTTCCCACCACCATACACGATCTCTCGAGGGAACATAGAGGTTCTTGAACGACACCTAAAAATGCTATTCCTTCCAGGACCCATAGTCCCGCTCGACCTGCTAGACGTTAAGCCGCAGACACACTGGCCAGCCGATAAGCCCCATATTATGGTTATGGTTTCGGGAACCTACCTAGAGAGGCTGGTGGCCTACAAGGCACTCCACACCCCACTTAAACGCCTCACTAGGAGCTTTAACGTCAGCGTCGTCCTCGGGAGCAGAAAGCTCAGGGGCTTCTCGAATAACGGGCTCAGAGTCTATAACTATCTTGACAACGTTTACAACCTTATGGCGTCCGCGGACATCCTAATCTCGACAGGGGGGCAGACAACACTGGCTGAGGCAATGAAACTTGGAATCCCCATCGTGGTGACCCCGCCCCGGGGGCATACCGAGAAGGTTGAGAACGCCAAATCCGTGATCCGATTGGGTGTGGGCGAGATGATATTTCTCCATGAGGCTGAGAAGAAGCTGGAGGAGGTTGTCAGGAGGGTTTATATGGATGATTCTTATAAGTCAAGGGCGGAGCGGCTTAAAAGGGTGCTAAGCCCTTATAGGGGTGCGTTAAGCGTCGCGAAACTGGTCAGAATGGTGATGGTGCGTGGCCGAACTTCTGGCTAGCAGCTATGTCCCCTACCATATCCCCCTTGCGTATAGGCGTCGTGGGGGCTCTATAGAGTGCGTTGTCTTAACAATATTGAGGGGGACGTCCATTGGGATATATCGCGACGAGTTCCTCTGGGAGAGCAATGTGAGACTGCCTCAGAGGATTATGAGCCTTCAGAGACGGATACTTGAGAGGGCTGGCATTGAGGCTGGCGTGGTCACCTATGTGGACGCTCCCCAAAGCTGGGTCAGCATGATTTCACACACTATAGTTGGTGGAACCCTGCTAGCGCTGAGCGGCGGGGCGGATCCCCGGGATGTCGAAAGGGTCCTTGGAGAGGCTGCCAAGATGCTTAAAATGTCCCTCTGGATACTCAAGGTCTGCATGCTTCGGGGGTTGAGCTACGTAAGAATAGTCAACGGGGAGGTGTCCGAGGTTATGACCGTAAGGCTTGATCCTGAAACGCGTATAGTCGTGGGCATCGATGGTGCGACGAGCATAAAGGAGCTGTATAGGGAGGTGCATGATGACCCTCGCAGCCTCTTTAAGGCCCTTAGTAATGAGGCTATAAGAATGGAGATAAGGGGGGCCCGCTACATAGCCTACTTTACTGACAGGAGGGGTCTCAGAGGGGCTATAAGGAATGCGTTGGCTAGGCTTGGGAGCGTTGAGGAGATAGTGGTTACACAGCCAGACAACATCGGGCTTAGGATTTATCGGGTTGTCAAATAGTAGGCTTTTAACCCTTAACGCCTAAATAAATATAGACATGAGGTTTTCAGAGCTGGCCGAGGTTATGGAGAAGCTAGAGGAGATAACAGGAAGGATAGAGATGACCAACATACTCGTGAAGCTCTTCCTCGAAACCCCGCCAGAGATCATAGATAAGGTGATTTACCTGCTTCAAGGCAAGCTCGCCCCAGAGTACAAAGGGATCGAATTAGGGATTGCCGAAAAGATGCTCATACGCTCCCTCTCCCTCTCCTCAGGCGTTCCGGCGAAGAGGCTTGAGGAGCTATATAAGAAGTATGGGGACATGGGCGACGTTGCATACAAGATTATATCCAGTAGGAGGGCTGCAACCCTCCTCGCATTTATGGGCAAGACCGAGGAAGAGCTCAGCGTCGAAGAGGTCTACAATACCTTGATGAAGGTAGCCAAGGCGACGGGCCCCGACTCCCAGTCCGTTAAGATAAGGCTTATCGCAGGGTTGTTCAACAAAGCCTCCCCACTGGAGGCAAAGTACCTGGCAAGGATAATCCTCGGCGCCCTGCGGCTGGGGGTCGCGGACATGACCATTCTTGATGCCCTTGCCATAGCCTTTGCTAAGACCAAGGATGCTAGACCAATCGTCGAGAGGGCATATAACCTGACGAGTGATCTCGGCGAAATAGCCAGGATAATTGCAGAAAAGGGCGTTTCGGCGCTTAAGGAGGTTAGGATTCAGGTAGGCCGGCCGGTACGTCCAATGTTGGCTGAAAGGCTCCCAACCCCGGAGGAGATCCTCAGGAAGTTGGGCGGGGTTTGTGCGGCGGAGTACAAGTATGATGGTGAGAGGATCCAGGCCCATAAGAAGGGCGACCATGTGGTGCTCTTTTCAAGGAAGCTTGAGGAAATTTCAGGCCACTACCCTGACGCTATAGAGATTGTTAGGCGGCATGTTTTGGCCAAGGAGGCCATCGTCGAGGCGGAAGGCGTGGCCGTGGATCCCGACACGGGCGAGATGCTCCCGTTCCAGGAGCTTATGCATAGGAGAAGGAAGTACGGGGTTAAGGAGGCAATGGAGAAGTATCCAGTCACCCTGTTCTTCTTCGACGTCCTCTATGTCGATGGTGTTGACATGACTTTGAAGCCTTACCCTGAGAGGAGAGCGATGTTGGAAAAGATCATTAGGGTGGGGGATAGGGCGAGGCTTGCCACCCAGAAGATAGTGAAGAGTGTGGAGGAGCTTGAGGAGTTCTTCGAGCTCGCGATTTCCGAGGGGTGTGAGGGGCTGGTTTGCAAGTCGCTTTCGGGCAACGCGATATATCAGGCCGGGGTCAGGGGGTTCCTATGGATAAAGTTCAAACGCTCCTACCAGTCAAAGATGATAGAGCCGATCGACGTTGTTATAGTCGGGGCTTTTCATGGCAGGGGGCGGAGGGCTGGGACCTACGGTGGGCTCCTCGTTGCCGTCTATGATAAGGAGGCCGACATGTTCAGGACTGTCTGTAAGGTTGGCTCCGGCTTCAAGGATGACGATCTAGCTAAGCTTCCAAAGATGCTTGAGCCGTACCGGATACCCCACAAGCATCCCAGGGTAGACAGCAAGATGGAGGCCGATGTATGGTTCGTGCCCCACTTTGTAATAGAGATAATTGGGGACGAGATAACTGTAAGCCCCATACACACAGCAGCCATGGGAAGGATAAAGCCAGGCGCAGGCCTGGCGATAAGGTTCCCAAGATTCACTGGCAAGTATAGAGAGGATAAGGGGCCCGAGGATGCAACGACGGTTGAGGAGCTCGTAGAGATGTACAAGGCTCAGCTTAAGAAAATCGGGTGAACTTGGCTATACCATACGTTTATCTTGGCGTGGGACTCCTTATAACTGGGTGGACGCGGATTGTCTAGCAAGGAGGAGATCGTCAAGATAATTGCTGAGGAGAAGAAGAAGCTAGAGGATGAGATAAGGCGGCTGGAGGAGGAGCTGGCTAGAAAGAAGGTGCTTGCGGAGGCTTTGGGTAAGCTTCTTGGGGAGATAAGTTTTGTGCCGGCTAGAGAGCTTGTTGAGGAGAGACCATCTAGGGAGGTTCATGAGGAGTTGCGTGGGAAGAAGGGGGATAAGCTTGCTGACCTGTACATCGGGGAGAACAGCATAAGGATAGTTCCTGTCGTCGGGAAGTTTGATGAGGGGATACCGCCGCTCAGAAGCTTTCTGGTCAAGAGGGTTTTTGAGGAGATGAGGAGGAGGGACTTGGAGAGGGGTAAGAGCGAGGATGAGGCGTTCAGTTACACAATTATAAACGATGAGGAGGGCATGGTTAAGGAGATAGTGCTGAGGAATGTTGATGTAAGCGATGAAAAAACTATGAGGAATATTCGGAACAGCGTGAAGTGGACGCTCGAGAGGATACTTGAAAGGATCAGGGCTGAGTACGGCGAGTAAGCTGTCTAAGATATTTTAAGGATTTCAAAGCTGCAAGGGCATCCCTCACCTCTATGTAGGCTGGCGCGCTGAGCCCGGTTAGCAACCTAACCATGGGTCTCCAGTCTATCAGGCCCGTCCCCACCTCTCTGTGATCGGTCAACGAGCCGTCAGTCTTCCTTACATCATGGATGTGGAACTCCGCTATGCTGCTTTGCCACCTCTCCACGACGGCCACCGGATCATGGTTGAATAAGGCGAGATGCCCAACATCCACACATATTTTCAGGCCCATTTCAGTTAGAGCCTCCCAGAATTTCTCGTAGTTTTCCGCCTCAACATTCTCTATCGCTATCCTGTGGGGTGGCAGCCCCGTTTCGACTATAATCTCACTTATACTTCTGCGTGAGGCCTCAAGGATCTTTTCCTCGACCCTAACCCTAACATCCCTGGGCACCGCCAGCCTGCCGAGCGTCTTGCCGAAGGAGCCGTATGGATGCAGCACGTATGTTTCTATGTAGGGCTCCGCAACTCTCATTATCTCAACAATTGTTCTGACGCTGGATCGCCTGATAGCCTCGTTAAGGCTGGCTATATCGATGTACATGTATGGGAGGTGGAGGGAGAGCTTATAGCCCCTCTCACTAAGGGCTCTCATAACCGCTACAGCGTCTGTGAAGTCTAGTATGAATGGGTCAGCCGGAAGCTCCAAGTGCTTTACCCTAAATATCCCCGCTATTCTGGGTATGGAGGAGCTCATCTTCAGCTTTCCGGAGAGAACCCCCAGAAGCATGTTCGTGCAGGCTGAGAAGCTGACGCCAAGCTTCATGCCGTTTCAAGTGATTGGGAAGGTTTTTCTGATATGAACTTTACCATATCGATGGTGTTGGATATGGCGAAGATCAGGTGGCTGGGGCACGCGGCCTTCGAGATTAAAATGGATGGCAAGACCATCCTGATAGATCCGTGGGTTACGGGTAATCCTCTAGCCCCAGTAAAGCGTGAGGAGCTATGTGCCGACCTGATAATCGTGACCCATGAGCATGGAGACCACGGCTTCGAGGACGCGGTGGAGATAGCCAAGAGGTGTAACGCCACCTTCGTCTCCATATATGAGATCGCGAGCAAGGCCGGGGAGCTTGGTGTTAAGAATACTGTTGGGATGAACGTCGGCGGCCCTTCGGAGATAGCTGGCTTCAAGGTGGCGCTGACGACCGCAGTACACTCCGGAACGTCAAATCCGGTCGGGGTGGTTATAATCGGTAAGGAGCTGACGGTTTACCATGCTGGCGATACTGGGCTATTCGGGGATATGAAGCTGATAGGCGAGATCTACAGGCCCGACGTCGCCCTCCTCCCAATAGGAAGCCACTTCACGATGGGCCCTGTGGAGGCTGCATACGCAACGATGCTGATAAACCCGAGGGTCGTGATACCAATGCATTACAAGACGTTTCCAGTGCTGGTACAGAGCGCCTATCACTTCACTGAGGAGGTTAAGAGGAGGGCCCCGAACGTCAAGGTCGTGGTGCTGGAGCCTGGGGAGAGCTATGAGCTCTAAATCCTTATTTTTTCTAAGAGACTAAGCTTTGGAAGCTCGGCTACCCCGAACTCCTCACCTATGGCGTACGGCACCGCCTCCTCAATAACCCCATAGTTCTTCAAAATTGGCGAAAGCAGAGTAGATTTGTCAAGGGTTACGACATTCCCAGTGGTTAGTGTGAGGGAGAATGGGAGCACGACTATCTCAAAATCGCGGCCTCCCGGGACGTAGAGCATTACGGGGAATTTGTACGGATAGCCGAGGGCATCCCTGACGACGACCGACGGATGTTCGTGGCCGATCACAACTACTCTCCCCTCAAGCCTCTCTATGCCTGGGTCCGTGTGACCGTGGATGAAGAGGATGTTGCCCTCAGAATACTCTGTGACGAGGTCCAGGCCACGCCTCTTTAAAAGCGGTGAGAGGTAATTGTCGTGATTTCCCCTGACAACTATGATTTCATCGAAAAGCGTTAAGGCTAGATCCAGGAACATGCCGACCTCCAGGCGCTCCTGCTTAGACAATCTGGAAAAGCTGTGCTTTAGATCACCATTGATAAGGAGCCTTTTGAACCTATAAGTCCCCGCCAATCGTTTAAGCCTTCCCATAAGCCTATCGAGCTGGCTCCTAGGAAGGTAAACACCCTCCTTAGCAAGCTCCGACTCGTAGCCTATATGGAGATCAGCGATGGCTATAAGGCCTAGTTTAGGCACGATCCCCGCAGGAATGCCAGCGGCAGGCCTTACTATCTCTTCAGCTTTCATCCAAGCTATTGGGCGGCGGTCTGCCCTAAAAATTTTTAAGCTGAGCATGGATAGCTAGGGCAGCAAAATGTCTGAGGTTATAAGGGAGTCCTTAGTAGCGCCTGCCAAGAGCTTCATCGAGGTTCTGGAAGCCTGCAGAGATATTATAGAGGGGGAGAGGGCTGGAAGGGGGCCTATGAAGTGCAGGGGCGACCTCGTATACCTGCCTGAGGATAAGGCAATTATAGTTATTGGGGACTTACATGGCGATCTGCATACCCTGGAGTGGATCCTGAAGACAGGTTTTCCCCAGGAACAAGACACGATGCTTGTCTTTCTAGGCGACTACGTAGATCGGGGGAGCCACTCCCCCGAGGTTCTATATACGGTCTGCAAGCTCAAGATCCTGCATCCTGACAGGGTTGTCCTACTTAGGGGGAATCATGAGGGGCCTCCGGACATGCCGGTCTACCCCCACGACTTCCAGGAATACCTCTACTTGAGGTTCGGAGATATGTGGAGGGAGATATATGAGAAGGCGCTTTCCCTATTCAAATCATTACACTTAGCCGCACTGCTTCCCGAAAAATACCTAATGCTTCACGGAGGCCCCCCTGTCGATATAAGCGGGATCGACGATATCGCGAAGGCCAGCGAACTATACCCTGAAAAGACCTTCCTGGAGGACATACTCTGGAGCGATCCCTACCCGGGTGAAGGTTACAGGCCCTCTCCAAGAGGGGCTGGCCACTACTACGGCTATGACGTGACGAGAAAGGCACTTAGAATCGTTGGTGCAAGGACCCTCATCAGAGGCCACACGCCCTGCTTTGAAGGTGTCTGCCCGGAACACCAGGGGATGATCCTAACGCTATTCAGCAGGCTGGGGCCACCCTACTATAACCGGTTTGCAGCATACATAACAATACCTCCAAGGCCTCCTCCAATGGACGCCTTTGAGCTGAGTCGCTCCGCGAGAAGGCTTGAAGAGGAGGGCTAGCCTCCCCCACCCCTGCCATTATCCTCTCTTCTCAACTATAACGCCAGCCCCGCCCATCTTAACATCCATGGCCCTGCCACCGACGACGGAGATTGCAGTTTTAACCCTTTCAGAGACCTCAGGGCTGACAAGGGCGACTATACATCCACCTCCACCAGCCCCTGTAAGCTTAGCTCCATACGCCCCAGCCTCCCTGGCAGCGTACACCATCGTGTTTAGTAGCCTTGTAGATACCCCTAGGGCGTCGAGAAGCCCATGATTCAGATTCATAAGGATGCCTACGCTCTCGATATCTCCCCGCTCCAGGGCTCCCACGGCTGTCTCAGTCAGGAGACCTATACTCCTAATAATGCCTCCCACGAGCTCTGGATATCTCCCGTACAGCCTTTTTACACGGGCAACCATGACCCCAGTGGTGGCCTCCCTTGGGACATAGCCGACAACGACGGGAAGTATTGGGGCTTTCAACTCCCTATGTAGGCATGGTCGCCACTTCTTCTAATGTAGATAACGCCACCGTATGTTGAAATGCTTGTGTCCATCGGGCTAGCTGAGCCCTGAACCTCCAGCTCGGTTCTCCAGCCTAGTTTTGCTATCTCCCTCTGCTCCAACTGGTGGCCTAAGGCCAGGCTATAAGCAGTGATCGTCGCTACGGATACGGCGGCTGAGGTGCCGAGCCCCGCCCCCACGGGCATTGTGGATGTTACTGTTAGGTCAACGCCTTTAAGCTCGCCTATGTGGCCTGCAGTCAGCTCTATGGCCTTTTTCACATAGCTAAGCAGGGCGATAGCTCTGTTATAGTCGGTTTCAAAGACCACCTTGCCGTTTGGCTTTATCGTTAGCTTTATGCCCGGGATCTTCAGGTCAGGTGCAAATATCCTGATCGTGCGGTCCCTACGCGGGTTGGCCTCCACCTTAACCCTCTTGTCAATCGAGGCGACGATCGCCGGCTCTCCATAGACAACTGCGTGTTCCCCGAAGAGTGTGACCTTACCAGGTGCTGAGACAACGACCATTGTAACGCGCCCCCTATATCACCTTGTGTTTCGCCTCCAGCGGTATTATAAGTTTCTTCCCCGATGATCGATATCACAACACACGTGCCTGTAACATGTACCCTCCTCCGTTCAAAGCCTATATCACTAACGGCAAGGCTATAGACGCTTGCCGTGAACGTCCCATCAAAGTCGACATATATGCTGAAGCGGTTTGTGCTCCAGTCACAGTAGGATGCGACTCTCGAGGCCGCCGAGTGGGATATGGGTAGGGTCACCCTTATACTTACCGTAGAGCCGGCCCTGATGGTTACTGGGCCCTGATAGCTCCCGCTCCCAATGAACACGTGGCCATTGCTGTCATAGACGTTAAACCTGGCTGAACTTACGGTAACGTCGAAGCTGTAAGGGTTGGTTATGTGTACTGTAGCCTCGGCCTCTGTTGCCAGACCCGCAAGAACTCTCACCTTAACTTTAGCATCTGTGACTCTTATTGAAACCCTGCTTGTGGTTATCGAGGCCCTCATCTCGGGGAAACGGGCAGAATACTCAGTCTCATATATCCTGAATTTAACTATGAGCTTCCTAGCCTCGCCCTCAATGACACCCCCATCAACAAAGCTCCTCGCCCTCCTTGAAACCCAGCCCCTTTCAAGCTTTATAGCAACTGTGAGGTCTGTTACTTGGTAGTCGTAGGTTATACTTGAGGAGACGCCCTTAATGGTGCCCTGGCCAATTTTGATACCTAGCTGGCGGTCGTAGGCTTCAAAGCTCCCCCCAACTACGTTTATTGGCGCCCCGAGGTCGTAGGAGAGATTCGCCTTGAACTTTATGTACACCTCAGCCACGTCCCCTGGCGGCACCAGTTTATAGCCGCTCACCGAGATTTCGGGTCGGAGTATGGGTTCTGCTGAGATCCTCGCCACTATCGTTTTAAGAGCTATGTTTATCTGGGTTTCACCTATGTAGCCCACCGCACTCAAGGCGCTTACTGGCAGCGTCGCGTTACCGCCACTAATCATCATCTCAATGATCTCCGAGGCGTTTTCCACGTTATATAGGTGGAATTTTAGGCGTAGCTCGAACCAGCCATAGCCGCCATCTAAGTACTTATCAAGCTCAAACGTCAGGTAGTCGCCCACACGGCCAGAAAGCTCCGTGAACCTGACCGGCACCCGGATATCCGCTAAGGAAACTTTTAGAACCATCCTTCCCTGATCGCCGGGCTTCTCAAAGGTCACCTGTTCAACAAGCACTTCAACGCTCGTCCTCAGGGAGACTCTGACCGATATGTCAGGGTAGTTGATCTCGGGATAATACTGGCCAAACACCCTGGCCCAAACCCTCACGTTTCTTAACTGAACCTCAAGGCGCCCGTCCCCCAGTAGGTCCCCGGCAACGGCCTCGACAAGCTCACTACTTATAGGGAGCCTCAGCTTGACCGTTATGGGCCTGTTAGGTGAGACTGTGGAGTTTACGTCTATCTCAAAACCTCTAGCGATAACTGTGTCGCCTAGGTAAATGTCTGCGACCAGCCTTTCAACATATATGTCACTAACCTCTATAGTAGCAGTCCCGACATTCACCGTTGCCGTGAGAACAAATCTTGAGGGCTCTTCCAGGAGGCTTACATCCTCTATGGTTACCGAGGAAACATCTATGCGGAATGGTGAAAGCCTGAAGTTCCAGTTGGGGCTAAAGGCTGCGTCAAACTCAACGTAGCCCAGGCTTAACCTGGCCCTAACCCCAACGACCCTTAAATCAAGGCCCTCCAAAACTGCCTTGCTTATCAGCTCCGACAGGGGGGATTTAAAAGGCTTAAAATCAACACTCACCCACGTTTCCACCGGCTCACCGAGGCTTAAGATAAGCTCTTCAATAAAGGCCTTGGTAGTGACCCCGTCTACAGCCACATCTATTACGGCGTCCCGGACAGTTACTGTCCCACCCTCCGAGCCATATAGGCTTAACGTAGCCCTCACAAGAACGTTTAATGTGTCGTCAACTTTCTCGATGCTCTTAACGGTGACGCTCAGGGAGCTTTCAACACCACTTAACGAGACCCCGATGGTAAAGTTGGATCTTGAATCGATGTCGTAGCTCATCCCGTAGACCTCTATGGTGCCCTTTAGACCCGAGACCCTCACCTGAAGTTGCCTCTCCGGAGATAGCATGATCGAGAGCAGCATTGAAAGCCCCTCCTGGCTAGGGAGGTACGTGACGTTCACCTCGCTGAGGCCCCCAGGTACCACATCAACTCCACTTAACTTGACCTCTCCAAGGAAGGCGCCCTCAGAGCTTAACGAGGCTGTCAACTCCTTGATCCTGATGGGAGCCTTAAAGAGGCCTAGCGAAACCTTCAGGAGGCCTCTAACCTGTATTACTGGCCCCACCCTAAAATTGACGATTCCGAAGCTGCCGTTTAGGGCGATGGAGACCTGCTCCTCGATTATAACCGGGACATTTAGTTTAACGCCCCCAACATCCATTGTAACGTTACCCTTGAACACGGCCGACACAGGGCTTCCTATCAAAACCTTCTCGATCAAAGACTCTATATTGGCGGGCGTAAATCTCACCGAAACGTCGGCCTTAGAGCCCCCAGGCACCTCAGCATGACCAACCACCCCATCAACTCTCCCTATAATCCTCTCGCCGTAGTAAAGGGCTCCCTTAGCATCAGAGACCACTATATCTATTGAAAACATGTTCGTAACCGTGACCTCCAGAACGCCGCCCTTCTCATCACCTGAGACCCCCCTTATCTCAAACATCTTCTTAAGCCTGAATGGGGCATCGCCACTAACCGGGACGGTGACAGGTATTGGTCCAGCTTTCACATGGGCGACGCCCTCATAACTTATCCTGACCTCCCCACCCGAAAGCAGCCTCCCTAAAAGCTCTGAAAACACGCTAAGATCCTCTATTCTAAGCCTAAGGCTCGCCTGAACAGTCTCTCCACCGCCTATCCAAAGCGGCTTCAGGAGCTCCAAACTCCCGAACGCCTCACCCTCATGATACACCTTTACATCAATGGACTCGACGGTAGCTCCAACCCCCGACGGATTCCTTATCGATGCGTTAACCAGAACATATATCCTTCCATCCTCAACAGCCACATCAACTATTCCTATGTTTTCAACCTCGGCGGAGGCCGTCGCGGTGCTGTAAAGATACATTCCTAGAGCACCAACAGCCACAACCGCAATAGCTATGAGGGCGATCAGCTTTCTAAGCATGGCTATAACTACTTGACAGCAATTCTACAATAAACATTACCCCCTTAGGGAGATGAACTAAAGTTACAACACGGTTTAACATCCTCAATATATATTAGTATTTACTTTTTACCAGCCCTACCGACAACGCCTCTCTCCACATGATCCTCAGACTCCTCCATGTTAATGTTAAGCGGCCTCCCCGTAGCTTTAACGATCGTGTCATGGGCATCGAACAACGCCTTAGAGACCTCAGGGAGGTATTTTTCGAGCCTTTCTGCGAGGGTCTCAAGAACCTTGGTTACTGGCATGAGCAGGGGCAGGAGTTCACCAACCTCATTGATGGTTTCAAGCCTCACTATCACCGCCTCCAATGCCAGCCGAGCATTCCTGAATAACCTAATCAGCTTCTCTATCAGCAACGCCTCTCGTGCATACTCCCTAGCATCGGCACACTCGCCACTGGCCATGAGGGAAAGGGCCTTTCTAGAAACACCCCACCATCGATCCTCCAGGTACTCTATATAGCCTCCGATATTCTCTATTTGATCCTTAAGAAGGTTTATCACCTGGTCGATCTCTGAACGGATCTTAACCCCCATATCTCCCGTAGATAATTATGCATAATCCTATTTAATAACCTTAGTATAGCTGGACATTGGGTAGACGTTACAGCAACCCCACAGATCATTTCAAGACCCCTAAAAACTGTTCATGGAGCTGTATAGTCATTGTTAGAGCCTTAGGCTTAAATCCCTAAACACCATCTCGTATGTGGTGAGCGGCCTATGCCAACTATGAGCACAGGGCTTATAATAGCCGGAGCCTATGCCGATAAGGTAAGGAAAGTGATGGCCGCGCAGGCAAAGAGTGCGGGGATGCCCGTGGAGGAAGCTATAAGGGCTGCTGCAGAGCTAAATCAACGCCTGTTCGACATAGCGACGGGTAAGGGCATCGATAAGGGCGATGTCGTAAGGATAAAAATAGAGTACGTGGTTGAGGATGGAAAGATAAAGTGGCTTTACGACACGCTAACAATAGAGCACTGGAAGAAGGTTGGGTGACAACCTTAAAACCCAAATTTTTAGGAATTAATCCATTTAAGTGGCTTCAGCTCCCTTTAGTCTGGCGGCGCCGAAATCTACTTCAAAAAGTGCGCGAGCATTTCCGTAGGTTACCTCAACAACGGACTCCAATGGTACTCCCTTTATTTTTGCTATCCAACTGGCTGAAATCCTCACGTTTGCAGGCTCATTCCTTACGCCCTTCTCGGGCGCTAAGACAGGTGAGTCCGTCTCCAGCAGGATGTTTTCGAGCGGCAATGCCTTAACGAGTTTCTGCTTCTGGATGGATCTAGCTATGGATGGGGGTATCGAGAAGTAGTACCCCCTCTCCGCAGCCCTCCTAGCGAGACTGCTTCGACCGTCAAAGGCGTGCATCAAGACCCTCTCCGCACGGTGTTCAAACAGCATTTCTAAGGCGTACCTCCCAGCACTCCTAGAATGCACAATTATGGGGAGATCCATGCCCTTAGAATACTCTATCCAGAAGGAGAAGATCTTTCTCTGGATCCTGCGATCCTCTCCCCTCACGAGATAGTAGTCCAGCCCTACCTCCCCAATACCTATGATGGTGTTGCGGTTCTGCTCAATGTAGCGCGCGACCTCATCGACCAGGCCCTCCTCGAGAACAGTGTAGTCAAGGCCCACGGTACGGTAAACAAACCCCCTGTACCTCTTCAGGATCCCGAGGGTTTTCTGCGCATCCTCAATACTCAGCGAAGATGTTATAATCGCCACCAGCCCAGCCTTCCTCGCCCTCAGGATCACCTCGTCCAGGTCGTCGTTAAACGCCTCGTCGCCCAGGTGGCAGTGAACATCTACATATCCCATTTTCATCACCTAAATGTGTAAAATATTCCTCTCCACGACCCCTTGAACTCCCCTCAAAATAAGGCCCAGCCTCCGAGAGACCACTACGACAGCACCTGTTCTAGGCAGCTTCTCTAAGGCAACCCTCATAACCCCATCCTTTAAGCTCAGGATTTCGGCGTCGATAACCTCGATTTGATGAGGCAGGGCGTAAACGATTGAAGCGGGCCCCCTCCTGGCGGCATCACCATAAACCTCAATCTCGCCCACGCGGCCCTCCAGCCAAATAAAAAGCCCCATAGCCGCCCATCCAACGCCCTTAAGAGCGTGCCTCAATGCGGCAATCCTTGGATCCGGCCTTAGAACCACGGTCAAATGTTTATCCAGCCTTGAGAACAGGGAGCGGATATCAATCTCTACGGTGTGTAGGAGCCTGGCTGGATCGACGGCGACCGCCTTCTTCCCCTTAAAATGTGATAGAATCACGTTTGTCAAAGCCTCCTCCGGGCTGGAGCCTTTCCTAGAATGCTCCTTGTAGCCCTTTAGAACCATGTCGAGGTTTTCACCGATAAGCACAGCTATTTCGTCCCGGCTAACCAAAGATCCCGCCTGGAGCTCCAAGGCAGTCTCAACGAACTCCACGTCGAGTCCCGTGAGGATCGGCCAATCCAGGCCTAGATCCCCGACGGCGTTGAGAACCGAGGTCAAGGATCCATCCTTCTCTAAAACCAGGATGACCGTGGGCACCCGTCTATTGACCCTCCAGTACTCGGCGATCACATCCTCGACTCCCCTGCCAACCACTAGTAGAAGGACCCTCTCATTTTGGGGGAGCCTTGGAACCCCATCGGGCGTGCACACGGTGAGGTGGACATACGTCTTGACCCTCTTTGATAATATACCCGAAACTCTGGCTGTCAGATCCTCAGCCTTAAGCCTGGATTGGAGGCTGCATAATGGAAGCAAAAAAATGTGTTTTTCTTTGCTCATATCATTTCTTGGAAACGTACTCTTTCACCAGCTTTATAAACTCCCTCATCCAGGCTGGGTTATCGGGCCAGGCGCGGCTCGTGACCAGGTTTCCATCTACAACCACTTCCTGGTCAAGGTACTCCGCCCCAGCCCCCTCCACGTCGTATTTGAGAACCATGTAAGCAGTCATCTTCCTGCCCTTAGCCAAGCCATACGCTGTGAGTACGAGTGGGCCATGGCAAATAGCGGCGACCGGCTTGTTCTCCTCAAAAAAGTGCTTAACTATCCTCTCGACGGCGGGATACGTCCTGATGTACTCTGGGAGCCGGCCGCCCGGTATGACGAGCCCATCATACTCGCTTGGATCCACATCGTCGAAGCTTAGGTCGGCCTGCCACCTGTACCCCGGCTTCTCCGTGTAGGTGTCAAAGCCGGGCTCGAAGTCGTGAACGACCGTCTTAACCACCTTCTTTGTGGGTGCCGCGATGTGGACCTCCCAGCCCTCCTCCCTAAGCCTGAAGTACGGGTACAGTAGCTCCAGCGCTTCGGCAGCATCACCACCTATAATGAGTATCTTAACCAAGCCTAACACCCATGAAACTAGGCTTGGCTGAACAATTTATCTTTAACTGCCCTGCTGGGTAGTAACGATATTATTAAGCTGGGATGCGCGTAAAGGTTATCATGGTGGTTCAGGCTAAGTCTTGTGGAAATCCTTGATAGACAAGTTGAAGTCCAAGGTATGGAGAGAGCTTGAAATAAAGCCCAAGGATCCGTCTAGGGCGGCTGCCGTCACGGCCCTATTTGCCCCCATCAAGAACCCGGGGATACTTTTTATAGAGCGTAGGGTGGCACCGGATGACCCCTGGTCCGGACAGATAGCGTTGCCGGGCGGCAGATTCAAAGCTGAAGACGGCAATCTGCTCAGGACGGCCCTCAGGGAGATGTATGAGGAGGTCGGCATAGCCCTGCCACGGGAAAGCTACCTTGGGCATGTAGGGTATTTCTCCCCTAGAAACAGGCCTGAGATCAAGGTTATCGCGTATATAGCCTTCCTCGAGAAAAGGCCTGAAGTTAGGATAGGCGAGGAGGTTCGCGAGGCTTTCTGGGCCGACCTAAAATCCCTCACAGAGAGCTGGGAGGTGGCCGAGCTAGAGCTGGCTCCGGGTCGGCTCTGGAGGGGACGTATATACAGGGTTAAGGGCAGGGTTATCTGGGGGATGACGGCGCGGATAGTCTCTAAGATTCTCTCACTTCTCTGAAGTTATTTATCCATGAGGACAGACTATCTATTTGTGGGTTGGGATGAGGAGCTACCGTTATCGAGGCCTGGAGATAACCTGGCTGGGGCATGACTCCTTCTTGATAAAGGGAAGCAGAGTGATCTATACAGATCCCTATAAGCTCCGCGTGTCGGAACCTAAGGCAGATATAATAACTGTCTCCCACGACCACTTCGACCACCTTAGCCAGAGGGACATATTGAGAGTATCTAAGTCAGACACGGTCATAGTCGCCTCGGCCAACTGTAGGGGAAAGGTGGGGTTGGGTTTAGAGACGATTTTTCTCAAGCCTGGAGACACTGCTGAGGTGAAGGGAGTCAAGGTCAGGGCAGTGCCAGCATACAACATAAACAAGTTCAGGGCACCTGGAGTCGTCTTCCATCCAAGAGAGTACGGTGGCGTCGGCTTCATCGTAGAGATCGACGGGGTAAGGCTGTTTCATGCAGGAGATACAGACTACATACCGGAGCACAAGGAGCTTGAGGAGGCGAACATAGATGTGGCCTTCTTACCCGTTAGTGGAACCTACGTTATGACGGCTGAGGAGGCGGCCGAGGCGGCCAGGGCGATAAAGCCGAAGGTCGCAATCCCCATGCACTACGGCGCCATAGTTGGTAGTCGTAGGGATGCCGAAAAGTTTAAACAGCTATTAACAGGCTACTGTGAAGTCTGGATTCCAGGGTAGAAAATACTTACCTGTATTATTTTTTCTATCCATATTTACACCCAAGTATCCAGACAGGCTGGATACATACGTGTATAAAAGCTTTTAAAGATGTAGTGTTTATAAATACTTGGTGTGGGGCATGATAGAGGCCCGGAAGGTGCAGAAGCTTGGGCAGACATCCCTCATAATAACCCTACCCAAGAAATGGGTAAATGCGGTCAACCTAAAGCCGGGCGACATAGTCTTCATAAGCATCGAAGATGACAAGATCCTTAAGGTCACCCCAAAGAAGCTCGAGGTAGAGGCCATCAGACCCACCTACATCATTGATGCAGACCGCTGCACATCCCCCGGGATGCTTGAAAGGGTCATAACCGCCTGCTATCTTCAAGGTTATGATAAGATAATGATCAAGACTAAGAAGGACAGGCTCTCGGCCGACCACATGACGGAGATAAGGAACTCTATAGCTAGGCATATGGGTCTGAGCATACTTGAACAGAAGCCAAAGGAGGTTATTCTGCAGTGCTTCATCGATCCAACTAAGTTCCCAATCGACGGGCTGATAAAGAGGCTTTATGGGCTGATAATCTCCATGGCAGAGTTCCTGGTACAGGCGCTAGACAAGGATGAGAAGGAGATGCTTGAAGAAGTCAAACACCTTGAGGAGGAGGTAGATCGATTCTACTGGCTGCTGGTCAGGCAGCTTTTCCTGGCACAACGTAGCAAAAACGTAGCGAAGCAGATCAACATAAGAGAACCCCTCCACCTGCTTGGAAATAGGGTTGTCGTCAAGGTTCTGGAGGACGCCGGGGACGCGCTTAACTACGTCGCCGAGATAATGCTCGGGTTATGGGATATGGAGGAGGCTAGAAAGAGGTTTAAGAAATTTAAGGATCTGATAGGGGAGATACCTAGGGTAGCCGACAAGTCCATGACGGCGCTGATAAACCTGGATGTCAAGATGGCGAACGAGGTCATAAATGAGGTCAGGGACCTTATAAGTACGGTTGAGGCCCTGGATAAGATGCTTGGGAGAGGCGAGCCCTGGAGGGTCGCCGAGGCACTGACGCTATCAAGGATACTGGCAGCCCTAGACAAGTTTAACGTCATAGCGGAGATAACTATCAATAGGGCTGTTGAGGAGCCCAGCGAGCTAGTAATGTTTAAGGAGGAGGGCAAACGCTAAAATAACTATTTTTCAACAACCACCCCTAAGACATCGATGATCTTGCCGTTCCTAACCATCTCCTCATAGAGCCTCCAAATTCTTTTGACTGTGAGGTGTCCAGTGTAGAAGCCCCTCTCCTCCAACATCTCGAAAACCCTCTCAGGAAAGTCGGCCGGATGTATCAGGGGGTTGCTACTAAGCACCGCTATGATTGCTTCCCTCACATCATCATTGCGGGGATACGGGCGTTTACTCAAGAACACCACCTAACATAATGGGTTTAGGTAGATGGTTATATGTTTGGGCTACTTAAAACCAAAAATGTTATTAGCTATATGGTCGGAAGTCTCTGAATGAGTGAGAATCGCGGGGGGTGAGGTGGGGAGCTTATCTTGAAAGAGGAGGCTCTCGCCAAGATCCTTAGGGAAATCCCTCGTTACTCAAGTTTTATGGGTGTTGATGAGCTTAATGAGAGCTCATTTCTGCTGGCCGAGGAGGCGCCGGATCTCGTCGAGGTGTTTATCGCCGGGGTCTCCGGGGAGGGCGAGCCTATCTACGCCCTCAAGATAGGGAATTATGATCGATCGATCCTTGCCTATGGCTTCCCCCACCCTGACGAGCCAGTCGGGGCACTCACCTTGGACTTCCTCTCATGGGCCCTCGTCAGGCATAGGGAGCTTCTAGAAGAGCTGGGCTTCACATGGATATTGATTAAGGCGGCGGATGTAGACGGCGCAAGGCTTAACGAAGGGTGGTTCAGAGGACGATGGACCCCACTTAAGTACGCGTTAAACAGGTATAGGCCCCCAGGCCACCGGCAGGTCGACTGGACGTTTCCAGTGGAGTACAAGGAGCTGAAGTGGAGGAACCCCACCCCCGGGACAAGGGCTCTGATGAAGGTTATAGATGAGTATAAGCCTGAGATCATCTACAGTCTTCATAACTCATCGTTTACCGGCGTATACTACTACATTTCAAAGCCCCTGCCAAGAAGGCTCTATAAGCTCCTTCAGGAAATACCGTCGAAGATGGGGCTGCCACTCCATCCCGAGCCCGAAACACCGAATGTAGAGATATTTGCAAAAGGGATATTCAAGAGCATAAGCATCGAGGATGAATACAACTTCCTCGAAAAACACCTTAGGAAGGGGAAGTGTCCAACAGATTTCCTCTCCATGGGCGGAAGCTGTATAGACTACGCTAGAAAGGCTAACCCCAACGTTTTTGGAATGATATGCGAGGTGCCATACATATACGACCCAAGGATGTTTGATGAAACCCCCCTTGGGATCTCGAAGAGGGACATATGGCTCATTGGCATCATGCGGATGGAGAGGATGCTTAGTGAGATCAGAAAGTTTTACGGGAGGCTGGAGGCCGGGAGGGACAACCCGTTCAGGGAGAGCATCGAGTACCTACTAAAGTTTATGGAGGGGAGGCTGAAGGCCGAGGCAAGGTGGGTCAAGTCTTCAAGGGAGATGCTTAAACCAGCAACGATAGCCGACACAATAAGGCATATCTCGGGCACCATATGGTACGAGCTCCTAACATACGGAGCCCTATACAGAATGGCTATCTACGAATTCGAGGCACACGGCGACGTGAGGGCCAGGTCTATGAGCAGGAGCGCGTTAAGGAAGGCTAAGAAGGTGTATAAGGAGCTCATGGAGCTGGCAAACATAAGGATCATACCGATCCGCCGCTTAGTGATGGTTCAGCTGGCGGCCATAATGAATATCGTGAGACACTTCGCGCGGCCGGGTGCAGCATAGCCTAAATTTCGATTATCTCAACATGCATCTTTGCCAGGTCTAACAGGGCTACCGTAGCCCTACCACTAAGATAGCCACAGGCTTCGCCCGGGTTTAGGAGAAGGGTCTTCCCCAGACGCCTAACATCCACCTTATGTGTATGGCCGTAAAGCACAACGTCGTACTTGCCACTTAACGCGAGTGATTCGGCCAGGAGAACCGTTTCTTCAACCCCTCTCGACCCATGCATCATCAGGATCCTAGCACCATTGATTTCGAGGGGGTATGGGGGAGTTTCAATCCTATAGCCTAAAGCCTCGGCAACCTTGATGAGCAGGGGCTTCTCCCCGCAGTTATTTCCAAAAACTGCGATTAGCCTGTCCACCCCAGACTCCTTAAACGCCTTGAGGGTGAATGGGGCAATTATATCTCCGAGATGCAGGACCAGCTCAGCCTCCATGCCAAGCAAGATTTTCGACGCCCTCCTAACATACTCCAGCCTGTCATGTGTATCGCTAACCACGCCCACAAGCACCACTAAGCACCACCAACCCTGATTCAAACCAGACAAATTTATCTCTTCCCAAGCCACGCCGGAAATCCCAGATATCCCGCTAAGTAGCCCTTAAATCTAGCTACGCCAAACAGAGACCTTGAGAGCAATGCCCATCGTGTCTATAAAGGTTATTCCAACTGGCGTGGGAGTTAGTGTCTCGTCCTACGTAGCGGCCGCGGTCGACGTGATCGAGTCGATGGGCTTTAGGCCGGTGGTCACCCCAGACACGACCGTTCTTCGAGTCGATGACCTGGAGAAGCTGGGCCCCCTGTTAAAGAAGGTTCATGATAAGCTGTGTTCCATGGGTGTGAAGAGGCTGCTCACCATAGTGATGATCGATGATCGCAGGGATATAGGCGAGAGGGAGCCCGAGGAGCTGGTAAGGAGGGTTGAGGAGAGGAGGGCGGAGGCCGCCAAGACGTCCAGCTAGTGAATCCTCCACGCATAAACAGCCCCAAAGGGGCAGGCGTTTATACAGTTGCAACAGACGATACAGTAGTCGGGCGTCGCCCACCTTCCCCCATGCGTGACCTCAGTCCAGCCAACATCTATGAGACAGGTTTCCTGGCATAGACACGGCCTGCACCTCCGGCACAGACTTTCATCAACCCTTATGCCAAGCACCCTCACCCTGCCATAAAGCTGCGCGTAAGCCCCAAGGACACAGACATATTTGCACCAATCCCTAGGCGGGAAAACCAAGCCCCATATTACTGCTAGGACAAGGTAGGCCCTAGAGTACCATATGAAGAAGTCCCAATCCCAGAATATCTCGACGGTTCCCAGAACAGCGAGGAGCCCGAAGAGCAGGGCGAACCTGAGGTTTCTGAGCTTTGTAGGCCATCTCGCTCTGCGATATCTGAGCTTAGAGAAGAATATGTCGTGCAGGGCGGCGTATGGGCAAAACCATCCACATGTCACACGTCCCATGATCATGGGGAGTATCGTCAGGAAGAGGCCGAACCACAGCCACCACCAACTCCACTCAATGGTCGGATCCCCCGTCAACACTGTGAAGGCCATCGTCCCCGTGAAGATCCCTAGGGAGATGAAGAGGAAGGTCTTCCTTATTGGATCCCAGGGTATCTCCCTCATAAGCCTCCTCGCGGTCTCTAGAAATACAGTTCTTCGACCCGGCTTTACCCGCTCCATCTCCAGGCCTCCCCCTCCCTAACATATCTTTCCAGGGCTGTCAGAATGTCGCCGACGTTCAGGCTGCCTATAAGCAGGAAAAGGAGGTAGATGAGCCACGGAAGTATAGCTATTATTGCTTTATGTGGAGGTAGCCCCATCTCCCTCCCTGCAAAACCGTAGATCAGGGCTGCGGTTAGGATGAGGAAGGCGACGCCAAACGCATACCCCACCCAGAAGCCCTCAATAGGCACGAAGTTTGGAAGAGTTCCCCAGGGGGTCGAAACCCTGGTTTTAACGGCCGAGCCTGTGTAAGGTGGCAGGAGGCCTAGATATATCTCCTGTCTAACAATCTCATACATCATCTCACAGCCGACATAGAACCACCAGTTGATCAGCGGTATCTGGGCTATGCCTATCCAAGTGAACAGCCTGAGGTAGGAGCCCCTACCCCCCAGCAGCCTCCCGATAAGGTATGTCAGGAGCTGTCT